>NZ_JBSSBG010000005.1:0-178952 GCF_054968445.1 Polaribacter sp. M10 | reverse complement strand
TACAAACCACCACTCGTCATAAGGCAACTCTACAAGATTGACGAGACATACTTAATTTGATTTTTAAACAATAGACTTTTTTATCCTACGGCTGCAATGTCATAAGGATAATTTGCTGTATTCGGTGTTGTCGCAACATCAATGTCTAACTGTTTAATAATCAAAACCAATGCTCAATAAAAGCATCAAATTTTTAATAGAAAACAAACTCGTAGCAGTTCTGCTACTCGTCCTTTTTGTAGGATGGGGAACGGTTAATGCACCTTTCAATTGGGATACTGGTTTCTTACCAAGTAATCCAGTTGCTGTAGATGCCATACCAGATATAGGCGAAAACCAACAAATCGTTTTTACCAAATGGGATGGTCGATCACCACAAGATATAGAAGACCAAATCACCTATCCACTTACAACATCTTTACTCGGTATTCCAGGTGTAAAAACCATTCGTAGTTCGTCTATGTTCGGTTTTTCAAGTATCTATATCATTTTTGAAGAAGACATAGAATTTTACTGGAGTAGAAGTCGTATTCTCGAAAAACTTAATTCCTTACCAAGTGGTTTATTGCCCGAAGGTGTTAATCCTGCTTTGGGTCCAGATGCTACAGGATTAGGACAAATATTTTGGTACACTTTAGAAGGTCGTGATGAAAACGGAAATGTAACTGGTGGTTGGGATTTACACGAACTAAGAAGTATTCAAGATTACTATGTTAAATATGCCTTGTCTTCGGCAAGTGGTGTTTCAGAGGTTGCTTCTATTGGTGGCTATGTTCAAGAATACCAAGTGGACGTGAATCCAGAACTAATGCGTCAGTATAATATTGGATTGCATCACGTTGTAAAAGCGGTTAAGGAAAGCAACAAAGACATTGGTGCACAGACTTTGGAAATTAATCAAGTCGAATATTTGGTTCGTGGTTTGGGTTATGTAAAATCCATTTCAGACATCGAAAATGCGGTAGTCACTTCCGAGGATTACACAGCAATCAAAATCAAAGATATTGGAAAGGTCTCTTTAGGTCCTGCAACAAGACGAGGTTTATTGGATAAGGAAGGCGCTGAAGTTGTTGGTGCTGTTGTGGTGGCTCGTTATGGCGCAAACCCAATGGAAGTCATTAATAACGTAAAGGAAAAAATTAATGAATTAAGTGCAGGATTACCTTCAAAAGTTTTGGCAGATGGAAGAACATCGCAAGTAACTATAGTGCCTTTTTATGACAGAACAGAACTAATACAAGAAACATTAGGCACACTCAATGAGGCATTAACTTTAGAAATTTTAATAACCATTCTGGTCATAATCATAATGGTGTTTAATCTTCGCGCTTCCGTACTAATTTCTGGACTATTACCTATTGCGGTTTTAATGGTATTTATTGCAATGAAACTCTTTGGCGTCGATGCCAATATAGTCGCATTATCTGGTATTGCAATTGCTATCGGAACAATGGTCGATGTTGGTGTTATACTATCAGAAAATATCATTCGGCATTTAGATGAAGATGATGGAACTCAATCCATTAATACAGTAGTTTACAACGCAACAGCTGAAGTGTCTGGCGCAATCGTAACCGCAGTTATGACAACTATTATCAGTTTCATTCCTGTATTTACAATGATTGGAGCGGAAGGAAAACTATTCAGACCATTAGCCTTCACCAAGACCTTTGCTTTAACAGCTTCTATAATAGTAGCGTTATTTTTAATTCCACCGTTTGCTGCTTACTTATTCCGAAAGAAAAGTATAAAGACCAATTTTAAATATATTATAAACGGTGTTTTAATAGCATTAGGTATCGCTGCAATTAGCTATGGGTACTGGCTAGGGGTGATATTAATAGCTTTTGGAATTATAAATTTTCAAAGGCAGTTAGAATTTCTTCCCTTTGGGAAGATGCCGAAGGCAGATGGGCTTATTTCAGCATCAGCAATAGTATTCCTTTTAGCCGAATATTGGAGGCCATTAGGCGTTGATAAAAGCATTTTTTGGAATCTTATTTTCGTGAGTGTTATTTGCTTTGGTTTATTAGGTGTTTTCTCATTATTCATAAAGTTTTATACACGCATTTTAAGATGGTGTTTAGATAATAAGCTACTCTTTTTGTCTGTTCCAACAGCCATCGTAATTACAGGTTTTTTCATTATGAAAAATACAGGCAAGGAGTTTATGCCATCATTAAATGAAGGCTCGTTTTTATTGATGCCAACCTCAATGCCTCATTCTGGCGTGGAAGAAAATAAACGTGTTTTACAACAATTGGATATGGCTGTCGCCAGTATTCCAGAGATTGAAACCGTAGTTGGTAAAGCAGGACGTACAGAATCAGCTTTAGACCCTGCACCTTTATCAATGTATGAAAATATCATTCAGTACAAACCAGAATATATGCTGAATGAAAACGGAGAACGTCAACGCTATAAAGTGAATGATGATGGTTTGTTTGAATTGAAAGATGGACGATTCATCGCAAATCCAAATAATACTAAAGATGTTACTTTGAGCGCAGTCGAAAGGTCTCAACTCATTCCCGACGATGATGGCGAGTACTATCGTAACTGGCGACCAGAAATACAATCACCAGACGATATTTGGAATGAAATCGTAAGAGTGACCAAATTGCCAGGCGTAACCTCTGCACCAAAGCTACAACCTATTGAAACCCGATTGGTAATGCTTCAAACAGGAATGCGAGCACCAATGGGAATTAAAGTAAAAGGTCAGGATTTAAAGGAAATTGAAACGTTTGGTGTGCAATTAGAAAATATTATCAAGGAAGCTGAAGGTGTTAAAAAAGAAGCTGTTTTTGCAGACCGCATTGTTGGTAAACCTTATTTGTCAATTGATATTGACAGAGAGAAAATTGCACGCTATGGCATTTCGATACAAGATGTTCAAGATGTATTAAAAGTAGCAGTTGGCGGAATGATATTAACCCAAACCGTTGAAGGTCGAGAGCGCTATGGAGTTCGTGTACGCTATCCGAGAGAATTACGAGCAAATCCAACCGACTTACAACAGATTTATGTGCCAGTAGAAAAAGGAAGTCCTGTGCCATTAAGCGAATTGGCAATTATAAGATACGAACAAGGCCCACAAGTTATTAAAAGTGAAGACACCTTTTTAGTTGGTTATGTGTTGTTTGATAAGTTGGATGGATTTGCAGAAGTCAATGTGGTTGAAAACGCACAAGCCTTAATTCAGGAAAAGATAGATTCTGGTGAGTTAATTGTACCAAAAGGAATCAATTATGCATTCACAGGAACGTATGAAAATCAGTTACGAGCAGAAAAAACCTTGTCAGTTGTTGTACCATTAGCATTGGCAATCATTTTCTTGATTTTGTATTTCCAGTTTCGTTCAGTAGGGACATCATTAATGGTATTTACAGGTATTGCAGTAGCATTTGCAGGTGGTTTTATAATGATTTGGCTCTATGGTCAAGGTTGGTTTTTAAACTTCAATGTCGCTGGTGAAAATATGCGAGACTTATTCCAAATGCATCCGATTAATTTAAGTGTTGCAGTTTGGGTTGGGTTTATTGCGCTTTTCGGTATAGCAACTGATGATGGTGTAGTAATGGCAACTTATTTAACCCAAACATTCGATAGAAATACACCAGATAATAAAAAGGAAATTAGAGCATCCATAGTAGAAGCAGGAGAAAAACGTATCAGACCCTGTTTAATGACTACAGCTACAACCATTTTAGCACTATTACCAGTATTAACCTCTACAGGTCGTGGAAGCGACATAATGATACCTATGGCAATACCAAGTTTTGGCGGAATGCTCATTGCCTTAATCACTTTGTTTGTTGTACCAGTATTGTACAGCTGGAAAGCAGAAGTTCAACTTAAAAGAACTGTAAAATGAAACAGATAAAATCACACATAAAAACAGTATGTATTCTTTGTTCGTTATTCTTTGTTGTCATTGGAAATGCACAGCAATTAGAAACACTTATTGATGAAGCCTTAACAAACAATCCAGAAATTCAAAAGTTTGAGTTACAATACAAAAGAGCTTCCGAAAAAGTAAATGAGGTTAATACCATTCCTAATACCGAATTTGGTGTCGGTTACTTTGTAAGTGAACCAGAAACACGAACAGGTGCACAACGCTTTAAGGTATCTGCTAAACAAATGTTACCGTGGTTTGGGACTATTACATCAAGAGAAAACTATGTAAGTTCATTGGCAGATGCTAAATACGAGGACATTGTTATCGCAAAGCGAAAACTAATGGCTTCGGTATCACAATCCTATTATAATCTATACGCCAACAAAGCAAAGGAAGAGGTCTTAACTGAAAATATCAGACTATTAGAAACTTATGAGACGTTGGCATTAACTTCTGTTGAGGTGGGTAAAGCATCCGCAGTAGATGTATTACGTTTACAAATGCGCCAAAACGAAATGCAACAATTAAAAGAGGTTTTGCAACAACAATTTTTAGCAGAACAAACTAACTTCAATAATCTATTGAATAGAGATAATGATGTTACCGTGAATGTGGTAGATCGTTTACTGATACCTTCTGAAGACTTTGATATTACTTCTGAAAATTTAGCATTACATCCTGAATTACTAAAATATGATAAACTCTGTCAATCCATAGAACAATCAGAATTATTGAATCAAAAAGAAAGCAGTCCAATGATTGGTTTCGGATTAGATTATATCAATGTTGCTGAAAGACCAAATATGGATTTCAGCGATAACGGAAAGGATATTGTAATGCCAATGGTT
The DNA here is from genome assembly GCF_054968445.1 of Polaribacter sp. M10. Taxonomy (NCBI): domain Bacteria; kingdom Pseudomonadati; phylum Bacteroidota; class Flavobacteriia; order Flavobacteriales; family Flavobacteriaceae; genus Polaribacter; species Polaribacter sp. M10. The sequence goes on along the minus strand of NZ_JBSSBG010000005.1, from coordinate 174,200 downwards.
TCAGTTTCTATTCCAATTTTCAATAAAAAATATAAATCAAAAACCAAACAAAACGAGTGGCAACAGCAGGAAATTACTGCTCAAAAACAGGAACGCTTAAATACTTTAGAAACACTTTTAAGCAAAGCGATTAATGAGCGTATTGCTGCAAGAATAAGTTATGCTACCCAAACCAAAAACCTACAGCAAGCCAAAGATGCAGAAGACATTTTAATCAAAAGCTATGAAACTGGAACGATTGATTTTAATGACGTTTTAGACATTCTAGAGTTGCAACTAAAATTTCAAATGAACCAAATAGAATCTGTGAAGACTTACTACACACAAACCACGATTATTAATTATTTAACACAGCAATAATGAAATGAGCGGATGTATTATTATAAAACTATTCAAGATTTTTATAAGCGAATTACATCTGACCATTAAAGAATAAATAACAACAGATGAAACATACATATAAAATATCAGGAATGACTTGCAACAACTGTAAGGCTTCCGTTGAAAAGAATTTAGGTGAATTAGAACACGTTACAAACGTTTCGGTAAATCTTGAAAAAGAAGAAGCAGTAGTTACAATGGATAAACATATTGAAACCAAAACTTTAAAAGAATCTTTACCCAAAAAATACACACTATCTGATAAAAAGGAAGAGCAAAAGAATATACCAGAGGTTGCTTTTGATAATATGGAGCAATCAAAACTACAGCAACTAAAACCACTTTTATTAATCATCTTTTACATTGCTACAACTAGTCTGTTATTGCATTATAAAAATTGGTCTTGGAACGCGTTTATGCTCGATTTTATGGGTTTATTCTACATTGTATTTAGTTTTTTCAAGATGTTAGATTTAAAAGGTTTTCCAGAATCCTTTCGTATGTACGACCCTTTAGCGAAACGTGTTCCTTTTTATGGGAAAGTTTATCCATTTATTGAAACAGCTTTAGGATTAATGTTCTTAATGCGATTTGAAGTAAATATTGCTTTAATAGTAACACTTGTGGTTTTAGGAATAACCACTATTGGTGTCACAAAAACATTATTGGACAAAAAATCAATTCGATGTGCGTGTTTGGGTACTGCTTTAAAATTGCCTATGACTGAAGCCACATTTATAGAGAATGCAATTATGATTGTTATGGCCACATTAATGCTTGTAAATTAAATAATTATGGTAAACAGGAATACAGCTTTAAAAATTAGAAAAACACACAGGTATTTGGGGCTCTTTTTAGGAATTCAATTCCTATTTTGGACCATTAGTGGTTTATACTTCAGTTGGACAAACATCGATGAAATACACGGAGATCAATTTAAAAACTTGGAGTATCAACCCAAAGCGTTTAAGAATTTAATAAGCCCTTCAAAACTTAATATAGCTGAAGGTGTAAATACTATTGAATTAAAAGATATTGACAATTTGCCTTACTATTGGATAAACAATAAACAATTGTATAATGCTATTGATGGAAGTCCTAAAAATAGTATTACGCAGGATGAGGCACTCTATATTGCCAAAAACCATATGAAAAGTGGTTTAGAGGTAGAATCTGTTGAGCAAATTACTGAAACTGGAAAACACCACGAATATCGAGAAAAACTGCTACCTGCTTATGTTATATCCTATAAAACCGATGAAGCTCTAAAAGCCTATGTGTCTGTAAACGACGGAAAATTTCAAACCGTAAGACATCGTGCTTGGCGTTGGTTCGATTTTTTATGGATGACACACACCATGGATTATGAAGGTAGAGATAATTTTAACACCCTTGTTTTAAGAGCATTTTCACTTTTAGGTTTGATAACCGTTTTAAGTGGGTTTTTGTTGTGGTACACCTCGTCACCTTCAATTAGGAAATTATTAAAACGAAAAAAATAAAGAAATGAAAAAATATATAGTTTATCTCGGAATATTAGCTGTTGGTCTACTTTTAGGGTGGACACTGTTTGGTGGCTCATCAAATAAAGAAACAGACCATAATCACGATGCGGTTTCAGAAACTAATCAACTATGGACGTGTTCAATGCATCCACAGATTATGCAACCAGAACCAGGTGATTGTCCTATTTGTGGAATGGATTTAATTCCTGCGGAAAGTGGAAGTGATGGCTTGTTAGCAGACCAATTTAAGCTTACAGAAAATGCTATGGCATTAGCCAATATTCAAACATCTATTGTTGGTAAAGGCAATGTTGAAGGCAATACTATCAAACTATCTGGTAAAATTGCTAAAAACGAAGAAGCCAATGCAGTACAGGTAAGTTATTTCGCTGGAAGAATTGAACGTTTGAATGTGAGTTTTACAGGCCAAGAAGTTCATAAAGGTCAATTATTGGCAACCATTTATTCGCCAGAACTCTATGCAGCACAACAAGAACTCATTACAGCAGCATCTTTAAAAGAAGCACAACCTGCTTTATACAAAGCAGTCCGTAATAAACTGAAATTATGGAAGCTCTCTGAAAATCAAATCAATCAGATTGAAGAAACCCAAAAAGTGAAAGAAAACTTTTCTGTGTATGCAACCGTTTCAGGAACTGTCACAGAAAAATTGGTAGCGCAAGGTGATTACATCAAACAAGGTCAACCTTTATTAAAAATTGCTAATCTTAACACAGTTTGGGGAAATTTTGATGTGTATGAAAATCAGATTGACCGCTTTAAAAAAGGACAGGAAGTGATGATAACAACCAATGCTTATCCTAATAAAGAGTTTAAAACTAAAGTAGATTTCATTGACCCAGTTTTAAACACAAAAACAAGAACAGTAACCTTGCGTGTGGTTCTAAACAACAAGGATGATGTATTTAAACCAGGAATGTTTGTAACCGCAAATATTGAAGGCAGTCAAGCTAACAATCACGACCTTTTAACAATTCCTGCATCTGCTGTGTTATGGACAGGTGAACGTTCTGTGGTGTACCTTAAAACAAATCCAGACCAACCTATTTTTGAAATGCGTGAAATTAGATTAGGCAATCAAATTGGTAATGAATATGAAGTTTTAGAAGGCTTGTTTGCTGGAAATGAAATAGTAACTAACGGAACATTTACGGTTGATGCAGCAGCACAATTACAAGGCAAAAAGTCGATGATGAATAAGGATGGTGGAAAAGTAATGACGGGACACGAAGGTCATTTAGGAATGAATAACAATTCATCAAATAAAGAAAGCGACCACACTACTATGAATGAGCGTTTGGAAGTATCAGCGAAATTTCAAGAGCAGTTAAAAGCTGTTTTCAATGCGTATATCAATTTAAAAGATGCTTTAGTAAAAGAAGATTCAAAAGTTGCTTCAACAAGCGCAACAAGTCTATTGAACAATTTAAGCAAAGTAGATATGAAATTGTTGTCAGATAACAAGGCGCATAACCATTGGATGTCATTAGAAAAGGGAATAAAATCTTCAGCGACCTCAATTTCTGAAACGTCAGATATAAAATCACAAAGAGACCATTTTAAACATTTGTCATCATATCTAATCAATGCTGTTCAACTATTTGGTGTAAATAAAAAAGTCTATGTAGAATTTTGTCCAATGGCAGATAATAACAAGGGTGCGTTTTGGTTGAGCAAAGAAGAAAAAGTAATCAATCCATATTTTGGTGATGCAATGCTAACCTGTGGTGAAGTAAAACAAATAATAGAATAATAACAATTAAATTTTAAACAATGAAGAAAGTAATTTTAAGTGTAGCTGTAATAGCAGCATTAGGTTTAACAAGTTGTAAAAACGAAACCAAAAAACAAACAGAAACCACAACCACTGAAATGTCAAAAGAAATGGCAATGACAGACCTGTCTTTTGGTGTAAGAGGAAATTGCGGAATGTGTAAAAGTACCATCGAAAAAGCAGCCAATGGTGTTGAAGGTGTTGCAAGTGCGAATTGGGATGTCGATAAAAAGAAGATTGATGTGTCTTTTGATGATACCAAAACAGATGCAATGGCAATCCATAAAGCAATCGCAGCTTCAGGTTATGATACCGAAAAAGTAGCAGGTGATGAAGAAGCATATAATGGTTTACCAGGATGTTGTAAGTACGACCACGAAATGATGATGAATCAATCAGGTGAAACAAAAAGTGATGACCATTCAAATCACGACCATTAAACCAATAACGAAAGAGTCTTTTTCGGAAGGCTCTTTTTTATTCCCCACACCCCAAAACCCAGTCGATTTTAAAAAAGGTCGTGCATTTTGTGTTGTGCATTTTTCTAAAGAAAAATCAAAAATAGAACGAACCAATCATTTGTAAAGCATCTAACTAACAAAGAGGTGTTGTTTGTAAATTGTTAATAATTAACTCTATGAGTATAAAATGCATTCAAATAGAAGTCTTATCTTTGTTATTGTACAATGCCAACAGTTCTTAAGTTTTACAAACAAAAATATTCTTAAGAATTGTTATAAACTTTAGTTTTAGGTAGATTTCACCGAAATTAAAATAATTGACCACTACAAACCATTATAATTTATCATATCGTATTGCGTAGAACTTTATAACCTCGATGTTATAAGGTTTTTTTATGCTTTTTAGGCAGATTTCAATCAAGATGCGACTAAAATTGCGTCTTGACGCGATAAAAATTGCATCTTGATGCAATAAAAGTTGCATCAAGACGCATTTAAAAATACATCGAAAAGTACTTTTCATCAAAAAAATTGCATTTTCAGCAGTAGAAAATGCATTTTTTCAGTTCATTTTATCAAAAAAGAGGAATTTTAAAAATAAGTTATCAACCAAAGTACTTATTTATAAACAATGTACTCGTAAAGCATACTTTTTTCTGCGCGTAAATTATATCCCTTTTAATACCATTTTATAGGGATAAAGTTTAAGGATATAATTTAAGTACTATTATTTAAATAAACAGATTAAGGCCAAATAGAACAACCCTAACACCAGTTATAACTCTTTAAAATTGCTCAATTACTATTGTTAAATTCTCTTCCCTTTTTAAGTTTAATTTCTTTCTAATTCGGTATCTAGAGGTGTTCACCCCATTTACAGAAATATTAAGAAGTTGGGCCATTTCTTTTGCAGAAAAATTCAATTTAATCAATGCGCAATGCTTCAATTCTGTGGGAGTAAGATCAGTATAATTTGCTTTAAGGTTTTCATAAAAACCTTTGTTTACATCTATAAAACGTTTGTCAAATTCTTCCCAAAGTTTTATTCTTCCTGTGGTTTTATGCTTTATCGATTTTAACAAACCAATATTTGTTGGAGCATATTTATTGATAGACTCCGTCATTTCACTAATAATACTTTGCTTATCAATTAGACGTAAGGTAAAAGAAGTAATTTCTTTATTTTTAATTTCAACCAATGCTCGGTTTTGTTCCTGCTCAATTTGTGCTTTTAGATGTTGCTTCTCTTTTTCTGTTTTAAATTTTTTACGTTGCAACTTTACATACCAAAACAATACTCCTACGATTACAGCACTAAACAAAGCTAAAAACACGAGTCTAATGGTTAGCATTTGGGCTTTTTGCTGAATGAGTTCTTTATCGCGTTCCAAGATAATTTTGTCACGCGCTTCTAACTCCTCCTTATACATGTTTCTAATGCCTAACAAGCCCGCATTCTGATAACTTTTGGTACTAAAGGTATTGTCGTAAATTTCCTTAGACTCCCTTAATATTTGATACGCTTCTACATACCTTTTTTGTTTGTTTAAGCAAAGTGCCAACCTGCTTAAACTTTCTGCTTTGGCATCAAAATGAGTTTTATAACGATCAATGCTAGTAACCGATTTCTTAAAATAGCTTTCCGCATTTTTCCAATCTTTCTTTGCCATATAGCTAGACCCTAAATAAAAATAGACAATAGGTAAATAGCTAGGATCTAATCTATTAAAATTGTCCTCTGCCTGATGAAGTATCACTAAAGCATCTTCTAATTCTCCCAATTTTCGGAGGATATTTCCTTTTTCAGAATGAAGATAAATACGTTGGTCGTACTTATAATTTAGTTTGTCTGCTAAAATTTGGCACGAGTCCAAATACGAAAGAGAACGTTGATAATCTCCTACTTTTCGGTAATAATGCACAAGACCATAATAGGCAGAAATCACACCTTCGTTATTCATAAAGTCTTTAGCAACTGCTTTTTTGGCATACGTCAGTGCTTGCGTTCTATGCAATAAAGTTTCTTCATTTTTATCAAAAATATAAAACATAATCCCTAGCTGATCATGAACCTGAAACAACAATTTGTCGCTCTCTAAACTTTCGGCATAGTGCAATGCTTTCCATAAATAACCAAAACTATCATTGTAATTTCCCAATCTAGAATACTGTTTAGACAAGCCAATTAGGGAACGTACTAACAAAATAGAATCCTTAGATTGTTCATAAAACTGTTTGCATTCTTTAAGTTCGACAATGGTAGAAGAATCACTATTCAACACCTTATAGTATAAGTCTTTTTTTAAAGCTAAACTATCTTTTAAAGAAGATTGGGCATAATAAAACTTTACCAAACACCCTACAATTAGAAGTAATTTTAATTTTAACATACAGAATTACAATGGATTAAATAAATTTCAAAGAAAAATCAACTATACAGTTCTTTACTATTACAAGTATAAGTAATTACAAGGATAAAAAGTATGCTTGTATAATTTTTGACGAAGTGAATTATTTCATTTTAGGCAAAATTAAGAGCATTTTTGTTATCGCAAGAACATTGCACTGTTTTAACTTAATATAATATCCAATGAAATTATTTACTTTTTTATTTCTTTTATGTCTAAGCTTCGTAAGCTGTCAAACATCCATAACAGAAATAGCATCTCCTGATGCAAAAAACAAAATCACTTTTGAATTGAACGAAAAAGGACAATTGTTTTATGAAGTTTTTCGCGAGAACAATAAAATTATAAAAAGCTCAGCTCTTGGATTCGAACTAAAAACAAAATCACTAAAAGAAGGATTTGATTTGGTGGCTTCTAAAATTAGTTCAGAAAACACCACATGGAAAACAGTTTGGGGTGAACGTGAAACGGTTGTGAATCATTACAATGAATTAAGCTTACAATTAAAGCAAAAGAATACTGACATATTGGTAAATGTACAAGCGAGAGTTTTTGATGATGGTGTGGCTTTTCGCTACGCTTTTCCAGAACAGTCAGAACTAAAAGATTTCATCATTATGGATGAACTTACGGAGTTTAATTTTGCAGGAGATTACAAAGCATGGTGGAATTTTGCTGATTACGATAACTATGAAAAAGTGTACTACAATTCTCCGATTAGTCAAATTGGAGATTCTATCAAATTTGCTCGTCGTGTAGGTAAAGAAGAACGAGCTAATATGTGTAACACCCCTTTAACCATGGAGGTAAACGATCATTTAGTAATTAGTATTCACGAAGCAGACTTAACAGATTATGCGGGTATGAATTTGCTAAACACGCTAGAAGGTAAAAAACTAAAAGCACAGTTAACACCTTGGATGAATGGTGACTTGGTAAGAGCTACTGCTCCTATGAAAACCCCTTGGAGAACCATTCAAATAGGTACGAACGCTGGAGATTTAGTAGAGTCAGATTTAATTATGAACTTAAACCCTCCTTGCGCTTACGAGGATACCGATTGGATTGAAACCTATACATACGTTGGTATTTGGTGGGAAATGCATACGGCTAGAACAGCATGGGCGGAAAAGAAACAATTTGGAATCCCTTTATCTCCAAATCGTCCTCATGGTGCCACTACAGAAAATGCCAAATACCATATTGATTTTGCTGCAAAACACGGCATCAAAGATGTACTAATCGAAGGTTGGGACAAAGGTTGGGACGATATGGAACCAGACTGGAAAGGCTATGGAATTTTTGATTGGGCTACTTCTACCGACGATTTTGATTTAGAAGAAGTGTGTCGTTATGGTGCTGAAAAAGGAGTACGTATGATGATGTATCACGAAACCATTTCAGACATTGACCATTACGAACCTAAAATGGATTCACTTTACAAAATGTGTAAAGACCTAGGAATTAAAACGGTAAAAGTGGGTTACACAGGTGGTGTAAACTGGGACACTAAAAATCAAAAATACCGTCAGCATCACCATGGGCAGTACATGGTACGTCACTACAAAAAAATGGTGCAGACAGCAGCAAAATACCAATTGCAAATCATCAACCACGAACCTATAAAGTACACAGGAGAACAACGCACCTACCCTAACCTAATGGCACGAGAAGGAGCTAGAGGACAAGAGTACAATGCTTGGAGCGAAGGGAATAGTCCAGAACATGGTGTGGTACTTCCTTTTACACGTAATTTAGGTGGACCAAATGATTATACAGTAGGAATTTTTGAACCGATGTTACCACAAAGAGATTGGGCAAATTTTGAAATTAGAGTACGTAGTACCGTGGCCAAACAATTGGCTTATTTTATTACCATGTATAGTCCTATTCCTATGGCTGCCGATTTACCTAAATTTTATGAAGCTCGCCCAGATGTGTTTCAATTTGTAAAAGATTTGGCAACTGATTGGTCAGAAAGTATAGTATTAAATGCCAAAATTGGTGACTACTTTACCATTGTACGTCAGGAAAAAGGAACCGACAATTGGTTTTTAGGAAGTATTACTGATGAGAATCCTCGCAACTTAAGCATCAACCTTGATTTCTTAGCGAAAGACAAACAATACGAAGCCATTATTTATGCAGATGGTAAAGATGCCAATTGGAAAACAAATCCTTACCCTGTTGAGATTGTTAAAAAGAAAGTAACTTCTAAAGATAAATTAGATCTTGTTTTGGCTGCCAGTGGTGGACAGGCAATTCAGTTTAAAGTAGTCAAATAACGCTACTAAAATAACATTGAGTGTTGTTGGGGGCATGCTATATGTAGGTCCCTAACAATACATTTTTTACATTCAGAAATTTACATTACACAGCAATGAAAGCAATTTACACCTTAACATTTTACCTGCTATTTATTACAACCAGCTTTTCTCAATACAACAACGACTGGGAAAACCCTTTGGTTGTTCAAAAAAACAGGTTTCCGTCAAGGTCAACCCTATACTCCTACCCTAGCATAGAAAAAGCCAAAACACTTGACAGAGAAAAATCACCTTGGTACAAAACTTTAAATGGTACATGGAAATTTAACTGGGTAAAAAAACCAGCAGATGCACCTAATGATTTTTATAAAGAAGAGTACGATGTTTCTAAATGGGATGATATTGAGGTGCCCTCTTGCTGGGAAATGAAAGGTTATGGACAAGCTACCTATGTAAATTCAGGGTATCCTTTTCCTAATAACCCACCTTTTATAGACCACAACCACAATCCTGTAGGCTCGTACAAAAGAACGTTCAACATTCCTAATGATTGGAACGACAAAACGGTTTTGATTAATTTTGGAGGGGTTTTAAATGCGTATTACCTGTATGTTAATGGTAAAGAAGTGGGTTACAATCAAGGGAGTTACACCACCTCTGAATTTGATATTACAAAATACCTAAAACCAGGAAAAAATACAGTTGCTGTAAAAGTATATCGTTGGAGTGATGGTGCCTATTTAGAAGACCAAGACAATTGGCGTATGAGTGGGAATTTTAGAGAAGTATTTTTACAAGCTTGGCCAAAAATTGCAATTTCTGACTTGCATGTGCGCACCTTGTTAGATGACAATTACGAAGATGCTGTTTTGCAAATTCGCCCTCGTGTGCATTTACAATCCAAAGGAGAAAACCTAAAAGGGTATCAAATCAAAGCGCAATTATTTGATGGAACAACCAAGATATTGGAAACTCCTATGCAGATTCCCGTACAAAAAGTAGTGCATGAATGGTATCCACAAGCGGACAATGTACATTTTGCCTTGATGAAACAAAACATCAAAAATCCCAAAAAATGGAGTGCAGAAAAACCTAATTTATACACCCTACTTGTTACTATTGAGAAAGACAATAAAGTAATACAGGCAACCAGTACCCAAATAGGATTTAGACAAATAGACATAAAAGATGGAGTATTAACGGTAAACGGTAAGCGTGTCATCATGTTTGGTGTAAATCGTCACGACCACAGTCCAACTGAAGGAAAAACGGTTTCACGAGAAGAATTGTTAGAGGACATTACCATCTTGAAACAAAATAATATGAATCTTATTCGTACTTGTCATTATCCTAACGATCCTTATCTGTATGAATTGTGTGATCAACTTGGAATTTATGTAATGGATGAAGCCAATCTAGAGAGTCATGGTTTGCGAGGAGAACCTTCTAACTCACCAGAATGGACTTACTCTTTTTTAGATCGTGCCATCAAAATGGTAGAGCGTGATAAATTGCATCCTTCAGTGGTGTTTTGGTCTTTAGGAAATGAATCTGGTACAGGGCCTAATCATGCAGCAATGGCATCTTGGATAAAAACCTATGACTTTACTCGTCCTATACATTCAGAAGGTGCGCAAGGAGACCCTACTGACAGACGTTACAAACAGCACGGTTCTGATGAATGGACTAATTACTTGCTAAATCCTAGAGATCGTCCTTATGTAGATATGATTAGTCGTATGTATGCTACTGCTGCAATTATAAACCAATTGGCAGAAGACCCTAATGACAATCGCCCAGTGTTTAACTGTGAATTTGCTCATGCCATGGGGAATTCTTTGGGGAATTTAAAAGAATATGTAGACGGTGCTCGCTCTCATGACAACATTATTGGTGGTGCAATTTGGGATTATATAGACCAAGGTATTGCTTTAAAAACCAAGGACGGAAAAGCCTATTGGGGGTATGGTAATGATCGTTGGAAACACTTTGGGGCAGATCCTGGGCGAATGAACTTCTTGATAAACGGAATTATCAATCCTGATAAAAGCCCTAAGCCTCAGCTTTACGAATGCAAAAAGGTGTTCCAATTTGTTGAAATTTCTAAAGACGAAAGCAACGAATTTGGCATTAACATCAAAAACCAGTATCACTTTACCAATCTGAACGAATTTGACTTTACCTACAGTGTAAAGGCCAATGGTGTAGAAATAATGAACGGAGATCTTGAACCTATAAACCTAGAGCCAGCCAAAACAACAACACTCATTTTGCCCATCAAGAAATTAAAGAAAAAAGCAGGTGTGGAATATGTCATCAACATTAGTGTTCGTCAAAAAAAGAGCAATGCTTATGCTAAATCGGGATATGAAGTTGCTTGGGAGGATATTGTGTTACCAATGGTAAAGGCTAACGAAAAGCTATCCTCCAAAAAAGTAACACTTACAACTACAGACAACATTATCACAGGAAGTACCTCTTCTTATAAAGTGACCGTTGATAAATTAACGGGCTATATCACATCGATAAAAATGGAAAAAAAACCTGTTTTATTATCAGCATTGAAACCGAATTTTGTACGAGCTGAAACCGATAATGACAGAGGTAGAGGAAACAAAGTAATGCACAAGGCTATGAAGTGGAAAGATGTGGCAGATGACTTTAAAGTGGAAAATGTTGCTATCAAAGAAAATACAATTTTGGTAAAAGGAACCTCTTCATTTGGATCAAAACTAATGTTTGAATATGCATTGTTTGACCAAGGTGTAAAGGTGACTTTCAGCTTTGAAAAACCCGAAACGGCTTCACAAATTGTTCGTTTTGGCTTGCAAACAACCATTCCAAAAGATTTTAACAAAACAAAATTTTACGGAAAAGGTCCTCATGAAAACTATCGAGATCGTATGCAAAGCGCAAAACTAGGATCCTATGAAATAGCAACCAAAAATATTGCTTTTGACTACATATATCCACAAGAAAACGGAAACCGTAGTGAAGTACGAGCATTGACATTGGTAAATCCTGATATGGAATTAAACATAAAGGGGTACCCAACTATTGATTTTTCTGTATGGCCTTATACACAAGAAAACTTGGATAAAGCAACACACACATACAAATTGAAAAATGAAAACTTCTATACCTTAAACATAGATTACAAACAAATTGGTGTGGGTGGTGATAACAGTTGGGGACCTAATGCATTGGCTTTACCTGCCTATAGGCTAGAGAAAAACAGTTATACGTATAGTTTCTTTATGGAGTTTGAAAAATAAAAAAGTTTGAAGGTAAAATCATCCTACTTTCAAAAAATATTAGATCATTTTTGGGTATTTCAGTAAGTACTGTTCCTAATAATTTAATTAATTCTAATTTATCAACAAATGTTATTAAAGTAAAATTACTTGATATCAGTGGTCTGATAAGCAGCGTAGTTTTGCAAAAATTTGATTCAAGCAAGAATATTCGAAAATAAAGTACTTCAGAATTAGTGAAAATTACTCCTTTATTTTTCCAAATATTAAAACCTTTATCCTTTTTGTTGCTTTATATCTATGAGCTTTATTGAAACAATAATAAACAAAATTTTTAACATAAAATATTATACATTTTCTAACCGATTTTCTTTATAAAGAGTTAACATTTATCATATTTTAAAAAATAACTTGAATCTAATTTTGTATTAAAATTAATATAAAATTAAATTATTTTGAAAAAAAACATTCTAGTTTTAGCACTCTTATTAAGCACTGTAAAATTAGTGGCTCAAGAAGAACATTTTAAACATTTTAGAATTAGTCCAGTGTTAAGCCATACTTATATTCCTATGGCTACAAATGATGGAGACAAAACCGTAATTGTACCTTCTATTGGTTTAGATGTAGAGTATTGGTTTACTAAAGAATGGGGTTTTGGGTTTCATAACGATTTGGAATTAGAAACTTTCGAAATTGAAAAAGACCATCAACTTTTTATTGAAAAGGAATTCCCAGTAGTTTTAACAATTGATGCACTTTGGAAATTTCATAAAGAATGGATTTTAGTTTTGGGTACAGGTGTTGAATTTGAAAAAAATGAAGACTTATTTATCATTAGAACTGGTTTAGAATACGAAATTGAATTTGGCAATCATTGGGATGTGGCTCCTACTATTTTTTATGATTATCGTTCTAACAACTTTGGTACTTGGTCTATTGGTATTGGTATTGGTAAACGTTTTTAATGAAGTCTGAATAAAATTTTTAAATCCTAAAAATTAAAATTTTATTCTACTTATTGATTACCTTAGATCTTCGTATTTTTTATAGAAATCTAACATAAATGACTAAAGAAGATATTTTAGGTAAATTTTCCATCCTTGGTTCTAATCAAAATAATTCTAAAGAAACCTATAAAGGCGAATTAACGCTCAGTTTAGATGATAAAAATAGGGTTGTTGCAAAGTGGCTCATCAATAAAAGTCAAGAGCAATTTGGAATAGGATTTTTTAATAAGAACATTTTGGTCATCAACTTTAATTATCAAGGTGATGAAGACTCTGTGTATTATGGAACTGTAGTCTATAAATGTTTAAATAAAGATATTTTTGAAGGGTTTTGGTCGGAAGAATTTGGTGACCCAGAATTCTTAGGAAAAGAAAACTGTTTTAGAATTAAAGATTCTAAAACAGTTTTAAATTAATTTTATTACGAATTTTAGTTAGTATAGTGAAAAATAATCTTTATCCATTTTTTCGCCCACTAAAGATAAATCGTCTACTAATTTTTCGATAAATCCTTTTAAATCTCCCTGTACATCTTCTATGGTTTTATATTGATGTTCGTATTTTAATTTACCAATTAAAAAAGCTGCAGAATCTTTGTGTGGCATTTCGTCTTTAGACAAGTAACAGATATAACTTTGTATACAGTTTAAAGAGTTCATAATAGATCTTGGACAGTGTGGATTTAAAATTAAAAAGTCTAAAACAGTATGGCTTGTAGGTACTTTTCTGTAATATCTACGCATCATATCATACGATTCTACACATTTTAATAAGGTGGTCCATTCGTAACTTTTGGTTAAAGAGCTGCCAAAATTTACCTTTTCTATTAAAGCATCATTATACTTAGAGTTTATAATTCTAATTACTTGATTGGCTCTTTCTATATAAATACCTAACATAATAATGGCATACACTTCATCGTGCAATAATGTACCTCTAATTTTTGTTCGTAAAGAAGCTACATTTGCGGTTATCATGGTTGTAAAATCGAACAAACCATTTTTTACAAAATGATCTGTATCGTAATTATTTACAACTCTTTTTAAGGTATTTACAGACTCGTATAACTCTGTAGAAATTAAATCTCTTGCTCCGTTTGCGTTTTGTTGTGCATTATTGATTGATGATACAATTGAAAATGGTTTTTCTGGATTTAGACCAATATCAAACAAAACTTTTTGTTCATCTAATTCTTTAACATCTTTAATTTCATCTTCATCGGCTACAAAAAGCATAGAACGCAATACAAATTGTCTTGATTGTGATATATCATTAGGAGCATCTAATGAAGAAAAATAATTTACGTTCATATACCTTGCTAAATGCTCAGAACGTTCTAAATAACGCCCCATCCAAAATAAATTATTGGCTACTCTTGCTAACATAAAATTGTTTTATTTTTTTAATACCCAAGTATCTTTAGACCCACCTCCTTGAGAAGAATTTACTACCAAATTTCCTCTTTTTAATGCTACTCTTGTTAAGCCGCCTTTTAATACAAAATCTACATTTTTACCCAACAATGTAAATGTTCTTAAATCTACATGTCTTGGTTCAAAAGAATTTTTTTCTTCTATATAAGTAGCATGTGTAGAAAGCGACATAATTGGTTGTGCAATATATTTTCTAGGGCTTTCTTTTATGGTGGTTTTAACTTTTTCTATTTCTTCTTTGGTTAATTTATTACCTATAGATATTCCATATCCGCCAGATTCATCTACAGGTTTCACAACCAATTTATCTACATTTTCTAAAACATATTTTAGTTCATCTGGTCTGCTACAATGGTAAGTGTGTACATTATTTAAAATTGGTTCTTCATCTAAATAATACTTTATAATTTGTGGCATATACGTGTAAATGGCTTTGTCATCTGCAACACCAGTTCCAGGTGCATTTACCAAACAGACTTTACCTTTCATATAACATTTAAATAAACCAGGCACGCCTAATAAAGAATCTTTTTTAAACTCTAAAGGATCAATAAAATCATCATCTACTCTTCTGTAAATAACATCTACTCTTTCTAACCCCTTAATGGTTTTCATGTAAACAAAGTCGTTTTCTATAAATAAATCTCTACCTTCCACAAGTTCTACTCCCATTTGTTTTGCTAAAAACGAATGCTCGTAATACGCAGAGTTATATACACCCGGAGTTAACACGACACATTTAGGTAAATCTACTCCTTTTGGTTTTACAGATTCTATAACTTCTAATAGATTTTCTCCATAATCAGAAACATTATAAGATTGGTAATGGTTAAAGACACCAAATAAAGTTCTTTTTAATGCAGATCTATTTCCTACTACATAACTTACACCAGAAGGGCATCTGATATTATCTTCTAAAACATAATACTCACCATCTAAATGTTTTATTAAATCTGTACCAGAAATATGGTTATAAACACCTCCTGGAGGATCAAAACCTTGCATTTGCTTTAGGTAATTGGCAGAAGAATCTATGAGTTCTCTAGGCACAATACCTTGCTTAATAATTTTTTGATCGTGATATAAATCCCATAAAAATAGATTTAAGGCTTTGCTACGCTGCAAAGCTCCTGTTTCTATTTTACGCCATTCTTCATGGCCAATAATCCTAGGAAAAAGATCGAAAGGAAATATCTTTTCTTTTGTTTCTTGATCGCTATATACCTGAAATGTAATCCCTTGATTAAAAAAAGCATCTTTTGCTTTGTCATTTAAATTCACAAAATCATTTACAGAGTATTCGCTGAATAAATTAAACAGTGTTTTATAAACTTCTCTTACTTCATTATTATTTGTAAAAATTTCATCATAAAATCTTGAATCAAATTCATAAGAAGAAAAAATCGGTAGACTTGTTGGTGCTTTCAAATTGAATCCTTTTTTTGGTAAATTTAATAAAATTAAATATAAATATATACCTATTTTAGCGATTTATGTTAAATTATTTTAACTAATTTTACAAAAAGCTTATTTTTAATTTACTAAAACTTTGTTTTTATTAAAAATACAATAATCTTATATTAGTCGAATTAATTTTTTGATATTTGTAGTTAAATGATAGTAGTTTTATTAATTTCACGTTCGCTTAAAGCAAAATAATTTAAAAAAGTATTTATGGCCTTAAAAATTGTAATATCACATAAAACAAAATATAAATACGATCGTTCTGTTAAGCTTTCTCCGCATATATTTAGATTAAGACCTGCACCTCACTCTAGAACTCCAATTGAATCTTATTCTTTAAAGATTAAGCCAGAAAATCATTTTTTCAATTGGCAACAAGATCCTTTTGGTAATTATCAGGCAAGAGTTGTTTTTCCAGAAAAAACAAAAGAACTTTCTATTGCTGTAGAAATTGTTGCCGATTTAAAAACCATAAATCCTTTTGACTTTTTTGTTGAAGATGATGCAGAAGAATACCCTTTTGAGTATGATGAAATTACAAAAAAAGAATTAGCACCATATTTAGAAGTTAATGAAGACAGTGAAATACTTCAAGACTTTTTAAAAACCATAGATTATACACCAAGAAAAACCATCTATTTTCTAATTGATGTAAATAGAAAAATTTACGAATATTTAAAATACAACATCCGTTTAGAACCAGGTGTGCAAACTTCTGAAGAAACTTTAGCTTGCAAAACAGGTTCTTGTAGAGATTATGCTTGGTTATTTGTACAAGTTATGAGGCATTTAGGCTTTGGTGCAAGATTTGTTTCGGGTTATATTGTACAACTAAAAGCAGATGAAAAATCTTTAGATGGTCCATCTGGTCCTGAACAAGATTTTACAGATTTACACGCTTGGACAGAAGTTTATATACCTGGTGCTGGTTGGATTGGATTTGATTCTACTTCTGGTTTACTAGTAGGTGAAGGACATATTCCATTATCTTGTACACCTCACTATAAAAGTGCAGCAGCAGTAACTGGAGGAATTCTGTCTGATGAAAAATTTGAAACAGAATTTGAGTTTGATAATTCTGTAACTAGAATTTTAGAATCTCCAAGAGTAACCAAACCTTATACCGAAGAACAATGGAAAGCTATAGAAAAACTTGGTTATAAAGTAGAAAAAGAATTAGAAAAAGGAGATGTAAGATTAACAATGGGTGGTGAACCTACATTTGTTTCTATTGATGACATGGAGTCTCCTGAATGGAATACAGATGCTGATGGACCACACAAACGCAAATTGGCCAATGACTTAACCAAAAGGTTAATGGATAAAATTGGCATTCGTGGTATGTTACATCATGCGCAAGGAAAATGGTATCCAGGAGAACCACTACCAAGATGGGAAATTCAATTGTATTGGAGAATTGATAGAAAACCAATTTGGTATAATCAAGATTTATTATCATCATTTGCTCCTAATCCTATTGTACCCGAAGATGCAGACATTCGATTTTTAACTACATTAACCAGATATTTGAGTATTTCTAGTCAGACGATTACACCAACTTTCGAAGATGCTTTTTATTTGCTTTGGGAAGAAGGTAAATTACCTGTAGATATTGATATCAGTAAAAAAGATAGCGAAGATTTAGTAAGAAACAGACTTGCAGACATCTTAGCTCAAGGTACGCACAAACCTGTTGGTTATGTGTTGCCACTAAACAATCATAATGATGAATGGTTTTCTAGCCAATGGGTTTTTAGAAGAAAAAATTTACATTTAACTCCTGGAACTTCGCCAATTGGATTAAGGTTGCCTATTAAATCTTTAATTGCCAAACCAGAATATGATGTTTTTCCGGTTTACGAACCAGATTTATTTAAAGAACAAAAAGAATTACCTAATTTTAAAAGAAAAGTAAGCAAAAGGCATAAAGATTTTGTTGCCAATGGCATCAGTAAAAACAAGCCAAAATATTTTGTTAAAACCGCACTTTGTTCAGAAATTAGAGATGGTAAATTGTATTTATTTTTACCTCCTTTAGAGTCTGCATATGCATTTTTAGATTTAATAGCCTCTATAGAAGCTACTGCGCAAGAATTAAATATTCCTGTAATTTTAGAAGGATACAATCCACCTCATGACAACAGATTACAGTCTATGAAAATTACTCCAGATCCTGGTGTAATTGAAATAAATGTGCATCCAATGAAAAGTTGGGAAGAACTAGTACATAATACTTTAACCCTTTACGCAGAAGCAAAAAAATCTCGTTTAGGTACAGAAAAGTTTATGTTAGATGGCAAACACACAGGAACTGGTGGAGGTAATCACGTTACTTTAGGTGGGTTTACTCCTTCTGATAGTCCGTTGTTAAGAAGACCTAGTTTGTTAAGAAGTTTGTTGACTTTTTGGCAACATCATCCAGGATTATCTTATTTGTTTTCTGGTGCCTTTGTGGGAGCTACAAGTCAAGCTCCAAGAATAGACGAAGCCAGAATGGAAAACTTATATGAACTTGAAATTGCTTTTAGCCAAATTCCTAAAGGAGGTGAAGTTCCTTTTTGGTTAACAGATCGTTTATTTAGACATTTATTAACCGATTTAACTGGTAACACGCACAGAGCCGAATTTTGTATCGATAAATTATACTCACCAGATTCATCATCAGGTAGATTAGGAATTTTAGAATTACGTGGTTTTGATATGCCTCCTCATCCACAGATGAGTTTAATGCAAATGTTATTGGTAAGAACTTTAGTGGCTTGGTTCTGGGAAAAACCTTACGAACATAAATTGGTAAGATGGGGTACAGAATTGCACGATAAATTTTTAATAGAACATTATGTAAGAGAAGATATTAAAGACATTGTAGAGCAGCTTAACAAAGCCGGTTACGAGTTTGAAGTAGATTGGTTCGATCCTTTCTTTGAATTCCGTTTTCCACTTCATGGAATGGTAGATATTAGTAACATTCATTTAGAATTAAGAGCAGGAATAGAGCCTTGGAATGTTTTGGGTGAAGAAATGACTGGCGGAGGAACTGCACGTTATGTAGATTCTTCTCTAGAGCGTTTACAGGTAAAAGTTTCTAATTTTACAAACGAGAGATATGTACTTACTTGTAATGGAGTAAAAGTACAGTTACAACCTACAACAAAAAAAGGTGAATATGTAGCTGGTATTAGATACAAAGCTTGGGATCCGTATTCTGCCTTACACCCAACCATTGGTGTAGACACCCCTTTGTCTTTTGATATTGTTGATACTTGGAGTAAAAAATCAATTGGAGGTTGTAAGTATTTTGTAGCTCATCCAGGAGGTAGATCTTATGAAACTTTCCCTGTAAATAGTTTTGAAGCAGAATCTAGACGAATTAACCGTTTTTGGGATATTGGAGAAACCCAAACTGATGCAAGTTATATAGAGGAACTAATGCAAAGCGAGCAAGAAGTAACTGAAAAATCAGTTGAAGAACAAGAAAGTTCAAATATTTATAGATATAAAGTATATCCTGTTAACTCAGAATATCCAAATACCTTAGATTTGCGTCTTAAAAAATAATGTAATTTGATTAAAACACCAATAAGCTCTTTTTTTAATGATTACTTTAAAGATTTTGAAAACTATGATGAAGTTTTAAAATCGGGTATGGAAATTAATCCTAATTGGGAAAGATTGCTCAATAACTTTTCTAAATTAGGGATTGATGAATTAACAAAGAGACAAGAAGATTTAGATTGGTTACTTGCAGAAAACGGAGTAACGTACAACGTTTATAACGATCCTAATGGTTTAAATAGACCTTGGAGTTTAAATATTATTCCTTTTGTAATAGAAAAAAAAGAATGGAAAACTATTGAAAAAGGATTACAGCAACGTGCCAAAGTTTTAGATCTTGTTTTAAAAGACATTTATGGTAAGAGAGAATTAATTAAAAACGGCATTGTACCTTACGAAATTATATTTTCACATCGTGGTTTTTTAAGACCTTGCCACCAAATACAATACAAAACTGCAAAACAATTATTAATACATTCAGCAGATTTAGCCAGAGGTCCTGATGGCCAAATGTGGGTGGTTAATGATAGAACTGAAGCCCCTTCTGGTTTGGGATATTCTTTAGAAAATCGTTTTTCTACAAGCGAGGTTGTACCCGACTTTTTTAAAGAAATAAATGTAAAAGAGCCTTTTGGTTTTATTAAAGATTTTAACGAGTTATTAATTAATGCAGCTCCATCAAACAAAGAAAACCCAAATATTGTAATTCTAACTCCTGGGCCTCATAACGAAACGTATTTTGAACACGCTTATTTATCATCATTCTTTGGCTATCCTTTAGTAAAAGGAAATGATTTAGTGGTAAGAGACAATAAAGTATGGATTAAAACATTAAAAGGATTAATACAGGTTGATGTAATTTACAGACGTGTAGACGATGCGTATTCAGATCCTTTAGAATTAAATGGAAATTCTTATTTAGGCGTTGCTGGTTTATTAAATGTAGTTAGGCAACAAAATGTTGCAATTATGAATCCTATAGGAAGTGGCGTTTTAGAAAACCCTGGTTTAATTCCGTTTATGAATTCTATTTGTAAATATTTCTTAAAAGAAGATTTAATATTACCACAAATAGCCTCTTGGTGGTGTGGCCAAGAAAAAGAACGTAAACACGTTTTAGACAATTTAAAAAACTTTGTAGTAAAACCTATAGACAATACACATAGAGAACATATTTATTTCTGTGAGTTTTTAAATGAAACAGAACTCGAAGACCTAAAAAAAGAAATTCTAGCGAAACCTTATCATTATGTAGCTCAAGAAAAAATTTCATTTTCTACAGCACCAAACTTATCAAACAAACAATTAGAGCCAAGAAAAGTAATGTGTAGAACTTTTGCTGTAGCCAAAGAAAACGGTTATAGTATTATGCCTGGTGGTTTGGTAAGAGTTGCAGCAGAAAGAGAACAATTAAGAGTTTCGAATCAAAAAGGAGGTACAAGTAAAGATTTCTGGATTACCAATAGCGAAAAAAGATCTTACAAAAAAAGACAAAGATTTCATTGGCATCATTCTGCTTCAAATAATTTATCTGGTATTGGAAATATACCAAGTAATACCGCCGAAAATTTATTTTGGTCTGGTAGATATTTATCTAGAACTTTAGTTACTGCAAGATATATTAGAATGGTTTTAAACCAAATGTATAATTCTGAATTTAATAAAAGAGAATCTGATTCAGAAAACTTACATATTTTATATCAATCTATCACACATTTAACTTCTATTTTCCCTGGTTTTACAGGTAAAAATAAGGAAGAAGCTCTTAAAGATCCTTTAAAAGAAATTGTAACTGTACTTTTTGATAAATCAAAAATTGGTAGTTTGGCGCATGCCTTGTCTTCATTTAAAAACTCCTATTATTCACTAAGAAATCTTTGGTCTAAAGATATGTGGCGTGTGTACGATGTGTTAGAAAAAACTTGGCAAGAATTCGATAAAGAAGACTATAACAATATACCTAAAATTACAAAGTTATTAGATACAATAATTATAAATTTAATTGCATTTATTGGTTTAATTGAAGAAAGTATTTTGGTAGAACAAGGTCTTTTGGTGTATTTTATTGGCTTTCAAATGGAACAAGCCATCATGTGTGTAGATAAGTGTAGAGCATTATTAACTATAAATTATGAAGAGGATGTTGAGTACGAAATTTTAGAATCTCTATTAAACAGTCACGAAAGTTTAAATATTTACAGATATAGTTTTAGATCTTACTTAGATATCGAAAATGTGATTAATCTAATTCTATTAGATAATTCTTATTCTAGATCTTTAAAATATCAACTAAATAGAATAAGAAAAGACATCTTTAGACTACCTACAAGAAGTGATGACGCTAATTTAACCTCAGTGCAAGCCTCAATTTTAAATGCATGTAACTTAATAGATGAAGCAAAAGCCACGAACTTAATTAAGGTTGATAAAAACTCTGTTACAAGGTTAGAATTAGAGGAATTACTATCGGGTTTAAGCGATTTAATTCATAAAACATCCATGTCTTTAACAGATATGTATTTCAATCATTCAGATGAGCAAATACAGTTGTTCAATCAAAATTATACATCTTAATATGATTTTTTCTATCATACATAAAACGATTTATAAATACGATAATAACGTTACCTATTGCCATAATTTAGCCATTTTAAAACCCAAAGTATTTAGTGGCCAAAATGTTTTAGAATACAATTTAGACATTACACCAACACCCACAGTAATAAAAGATAATATTGATTTTTTCGGGAATGATGTAACTCATTTTTCAATAGAAAAACAACATAAAGAGCTCATTGTAACAGCAGTTAGTAAAGTAGATCGTTCTTATAAACTACAACAGAACGATTTTACATCAGAAGCTTGTAAATCAATCACTTTGGCAGAAGCTTTGGTAAAATTAAACTCATTAGAGCCAGAAATTATAGATGCAAAACAGTTTTTATTAGATTCTGTTCTTATTAAAAATATATCGTCTACAATACACGATTATGCTAAAGTATCTTTTAAAAAAGATCGTTCTGTGTTTGAAGCTGCAAATGATTTAATGAAAAGAATTTTTACTGAATTTAAATTCGACAGTACCTTTAGCACAATAGCAACTCCCATACAAGAAGTTTTGGAAGCCAAAAAAGGAGTTTGCCAAGATTTTGCGCAAGTAGCTATTGCCTGTGTACGTTCTATGGGTTTACCTGCAAGATATGTAAGTGGTTATATAGAAACTTTACCACCTCCAGGAAAAGAGAAACTTGTAGGTACAGATGCATCTCATGCTTGGTTTTCTGTTTTTATTCCAGGTTTTGGATGGGTAGATTTCGATCCTACAAACAATCAAATTCCAAAAGATCAGCACATTGTAATTTCTTATGGTAGAGATTATTATGATGTACCTCCATTAAAAGGAATAATTTATGGTTCTGGAAAAAGTATAATGCAAGTTTCTGTAGATATAAGACCAGCCATGCTCTAAAAAATCTTCAAAAAAAAACGAAAAGATTTATATTGAGGTCCATTATTTTTTTATAGAACTACTATTAGCTTGCAATATGATATTTTACATTTTCAACTGTATAACTTTTAAGGGCGCCTTTACTTTTTAATTCGTCCATAATAGTATATAAAGATAAAATCATAGATATATTATCAACTTTTTTTAAAATTTGAAAACTGGTTAAAGGTTCTTTCTGAACTGCATCTAACACTGATTTTTGTTGCTCTGTTAAATTATTGAATTTCATGGTAAACTTATTTAGGATACTCTAAATTACAATAGATTTAAAATGAAATTTTAAAAATTAGACAAAAGAAACTTTAGTTTATTTTAAAGACCAATTTTTATAGATAAACTGCAGTTTCGTAAAATTATAAAAATATAAAAACGCTATTTCTGTTGATATTTACAACCAAAATAGCGTCTTTTTTTTTTAGGTTAAAATAGAATTAAGCAGCGTAATGATACTTTCTATTTTGTTTTACGTAGCTTTTTAACACACCTTTACTATTGAGTTTATCTAAAATATTATACAAAGATAATATTAATGAAACATTCTCAACTTTTTTAAGGATTTCGAAACTGGTTAAGTGTTCTTTTTGTACTGCATTGAGTACAGACTGCTCAGTAGCAGTTAGATCTGAATTTAACATAGGGGTTAAGTTTTAAGGTTAAACAAATATAAACTTTTTTAAATTAATTTGATATTTTTTTAACGAAAAAATTAGCTTTTTATCTAAAAAAAGTTTATGTAGAAATTAATGTTACAATATCTACAAAATAAGGTTTATCTATCTTCTTTTTCTTGAGGTGATAAAATATACACCTGTTAACAAAATTGATGATGCAATTATAGATTGTTTAGTTAGGTTTTCATCTAAAAAATACCATCCCATAAATAACGCA
Organism: Polaribacter sp. M10; assembly: GCF_054968445.1. Classification (NCBI taxonomy): domain Bacteria; kingdom Pseudomonadati; phylum Bacteroidota; class Flavobacteriia; order Flavobacteriales; family Flavobacteriaceae; genus Polaribacter; species Polaribacter sp. M10. The sequence goes on along the minus strand of NZ_JBSSBG010000005.1, from coordinate 150,271 downwards.
ATTACAGGATTTACATAGGCAGAGGTAGACACTTTTTCTGGAGAAACAACCTTTAGTAAATAATTGAATGCAGTAAATGCGATAATACCACCAAAAACAATTAAAAGTAACATAGAAAATTGTACTTCTTTACTCCATTTTAAAGGAGAACTCCAGTTTTCATTAAGACTAATACTGATAACAAAAAGGATAAAACCAGCCATTAACATTTGATATCCTGTAGAGGTCATAAAACTTTTTGGTAGTTGTGCTTTAGAAACAAATACGCTACCCAAACTCCAGCTTAAAACACAAGTTAACATCATAAAAATACCTAATAATGTATCTTCTGAGGTTACCAATTCTTTTTGACTCACTAATAAATACATTCCAAACATACCCAAAGCAACACCAATCAACGATTTTTTTTGTAGCGGTTTTCTATCTATCAACCTTAATAAAAAAAGGACAAATAGTGGTTGTGTAGAAGCCAATAGAGCTCCAAAACCACTATCTACATATCGTAAAGCCCATACAAAAACCCCATTACCATACACTAAAAAAGAAAAAAGAAGCAATGGCCGAATTTAAAAATTGTTTTCTTGTAATCTTTAAAGGTTGTTTTAAAACCATAGCTAATAAAATCATTAAAGAACCTGCCACAAAAAAACGAATAGAAGCTAAAAAAAATGGTGGCAATTCTGTAACTGCAACTTTATTAAATAAATAGGTAGACCCCCAAATTACATAAATTGAAATAAAAGAGAATACGATTAAAATTTTCGATTTTTTCAAAGTGATAAATTAAAGAACAAAAATACTATTATAATATTCTGTGCTATTTTTATTTATCACAAATTTTTAAATATTATATTTGAAAGTATAGATAAAAATTATGAAAAACGAAACTTTTGATAAAGCTAGAGTAATTAGTTTTAGTGATGCAGTTTTTTCTATAGCCATTACACTTTTGGTATTAGATGTTGTAGCACCAACTTATAAAGAATTAAAAACTGGAGATTCTTTACTGATTTTAGAAAATAGAATTCCGAGCTTTATTGGTTTAATCATTAGTTTTATAGTTATTTCTTTGTATTGGGTGGGTCATATGCGAATTATGAAATATGCTTCTACAATCAACAAAAAAGTTTTACGTTATAATATTTTACTTTTATTCTTTATCGTTCTTCTTCCTTTTTCAACGGCTTTTTATGTAAGAGGTTTTATGCTAAAAGGTCCGTTTGCTTTTTACTGTTTTAACTTATCTGCCATTGGTTTTTTTAATTTTTTACTGAATGCTTACATCCCCAAAAAAGAAAAAGGATTAACAGGCATAACTCCTGTTTTAGCAAGCTATTTTAAATACAGAGCATTTATTGCATTTATAGTTTGGGTGTTGGCAGGTTTATTGGCTTTTGTATTGCCAATGGTTTCTATATTCTTATTCTTATTCATTTTTATAGGCGAAGCTATTTTGGTAAAAGTATATCGAAAAAAATTAAGTAGTGAAGCAGTTATTTTATAAATATTTTCTTTTTTGATTCTTCTATAAAGAGTAATTCTATAATTGCTTTTAAATAAAAAAACGCTCACATAAAATTGTGAGCGTTTTTTTAATATTTTAACTAAGAGTTTTGTTGTTTTTCTTTAATTGTTTTGTGATCAATATCAAAATCTTTGTTCTTATCTAAATCAATTGATGTACTGATTGGATGATTTTGTTTTTCTGTTCTCTTGAATTTTCTTTTATCATTTATATGTTCCATAATATTAATTTTAAGTTCATTGTAAATATACAAAACAAACCTTAATTTTACAGTTAAACACTTGTTAATAAATTAGTTACATTGTTAAAATATCAAAAGAGTTAATATTTACATCTTTAAAGTTAACAATAACTTTTACATATATTTAAGTTTGTATAACTAACTAAATAGAAGAAGAAAATGTCAATTTTAACAATAATTATAAGTGTTTTATTACCACCTCTAGCTGTTTTTCTAAAACACGGCTTGGGTAAAGAATTTTTAATAAATCTATTATTAACCTTTTTAGGTTGGTTGCCAGGTGTAATACATGCATTTTATGTAAACAGTAAATAAAAACAAGATGAAAAAACAAAATAAAGAATACAATTCTACTATTACAACTGAAGATTTACAAGCTTTAGGCGATAAAGCAGGTAATTTAAGAAATGATAATGCTGATGATGAATTGCTTAAAAATAAAGTAAATAAAACCGATTTTATGGGTGATGAATTAGATATACCTGGCAGAAAAACACCAAAAAGTAGCTCTGAAAAATTATTGAAAGATGAAGAAAATCAATTGTATAGTTTAGGAAGTGAAGAAAACGAAAATTTAGAAATAGATACCATAAATAAAAACTCAAAATAATATGACGAACAAAGAAGATAAAACTCCAAATAAGATTAATAAAAAAAAGAATTTAACCTTAAATTTTAACGATGAAGGTGATGCTGTATCAAACAATAGGTCAGGAATTAATTATATCCCTGATGAAGAAATTAAATAATTGAAAAATATTACCAAAAAAAACCTCATAAGCCTAAACTTATGAGGTTTTATTATAAGTATAAAATAAGTCTTATTGATGTCTACCTTTCAAATCGGACTCAATACATTTTTAAGGTAAAACCTTTTTTTATATCAGACTTAAATAATGAAATAATAAATCCACCTAACTTGTCTAAAAATAATTCATCATTATTTTTATTGAGATTTACTAATCTTTTACATTTTGCATAAAATCTGGAAAGCCACTTGCTGTAAATTTAAGTTCTCTTGCTCTTGTTGCTCTGTTAGGGTCTAAAAGCTCAGAACCAACAATTTTTTTATAATCTCTTGCATGATAAATCATAACTACAGTTTTACCATCTTCTGCAACTGTAAAGGAATTGTGTCCTGGACCAAATCTATTTAAATTATCATTACTATAAAAAACTGGTGCAGGCGATTTGTTCCATAATTTTGGGGCCATGATATCTTTATTTTCATCTATCCATAACAAACCAATACAGTAATTATGATTTGTAGCACTTGCAGAATAGGTAATAAATATTTTACCATTCTTTTTTAAAACTGCAGGACCTTCATTAACATTGTATTTCATAGTTTCCCAACTAAATTCTGGTTCTGTTAATACAATTTCTGGACCTATTAAAGTAGTTGCATTTTTCATTTCGGACATCACTAAAGCAGTGCCATGCTCTCCTCCTCTAACATTTTGAGCCCAAACTAAATAGCGTTTTCCATTATGTGTAAAACTAGTAGCATCTAAAGAAAAAGAATCTTTTTGTGTTATAATTCTTCCTTCCTCTTTCCAAACTCCTTTAGTTGGATCTTTTGAAGTGTTAGACAGTGCCCACATTCTAATATTCCATATATTTTCGGCTTCACCTGCAGCAAAATATATATACCATTTCCCATCAATTTTGTGTAATTCTGGAGCCCATATATGATGTCCCATTACACCTTTATCATGCTTTTTCCAAATTATTGTTTCTTTTGCTGTTTTTAAGCCGTTGATGGTATTTGCCTTTCTAATCACTATTTTGTCATAAGTAGGAACTGTAGCAATCAAATAATATGTACTATCTGTTTTTATAACCCATGGATCAGCTCTTTGTTTGGCTATTGGATTTTTAAACTCTAAAGTTTGTGATAAAAGGTTTGCTTGAAAAAGGAAAATTAAAATACCTGTTTTAAATAGGCTATGATATAATTTCATAAAAAAAAATATTTGAATAAATTTTAAATATAGTTAACTAGTAATAAATAAAAAATTTTACTGATCCTGTTTTTAAAAATATCCTGTTAAAATTACATATTAACCTAGGCTATTTGTGTCTACCTTTTAATTCTGCTTCAATATCTTTTAAGGTAAATCCTTTGGCTTGTAATAACATTAAATAATGGAATAATAAATCTGCTGATTCGTATAAAAATAACTCATCATTGTTATCCATAGCCTCAATAACCGTTTCTACAGCCTCCTCTCCTACTTTTTGTGCTACTTTATTAATCCCTTTTGCAAACAAACTCGCTACATAAGATTTCTTTGTATCCTTATTTTCAACACGTTCTTTAATCACATCTTCTAAAGTAGAAAAGAAACCAAAATTCGAATTATTTTCTTCGTTCCAACAAGTATCTGACCCTTTATGGCAAGTTGGCCCTTTTGGATTCACCTGAATTAACAAAGTATCATTATCACAATCTAGTTTCATATCCACTAAATTCAACACATTGCCACTTTCTTCACCTTTGGTCCATAACCTGTTTTTAGTTCTAGAAAAAAAAGTTACCAAACTCGTTTCTTTGGTTTTGTTGAATGCTTCTTCATTCATATACCCCAACATCAATACATTTTTTGTAGTTGCATCTTGAATGATAGCAGGTACTAAACCATCGTTATTTTTATTGAAATCTATATTCATAATATTATTTTTCTGTCATTGCGAAGCAAATGATAATTTGCTGGGGCAATCTGTTTATTTAATAAAATTACTTGGTCATTCTTCCTCTTAATGACGCTACAATCTTACAGGAATATTTTGTTCTTTTAATGCTTGTTTTAATTCTAAAATAGGGATTTCACCAAAATGAAAAACGCTAGCTGCCAAAGCTGCATCAGATTTTCCATCAATAAATGTATCTGCAAAATGCTGAATTGTTCCTGCTCCACCAGAAGCAATAATCGGAATATTTACCAATTCTGATAACTGTGCCAAAGCTTCATTTGCAAAACCAGCTTTTGTTCCATCATGATTCATAGAAGTAAATAAAATTTCTCCTGCTCCTCTTTCTTCCACTTCTTTTGCCCAATCAAAAAGTTTTATTTCTGTAGGAATTGTTCCTCCTGCCAAATGCACAAACCATTCTCCATCAATTTGTTTTGCATCAATGGCAACTACTACACATTGACTACCGAATTTATCTGCCAATTCACTTACCAATTCTGGCCTTTTTACTGCGGATGAATTTATAGAAACCTTATCTGCACCACATTTTAATAAGGCATCTACATGCTCTACAGAAGATATTCCACCACCAACTGTAAACGGAATATTTACTTGTTCTGCCACTTTTAACACCATATCTAAAGTAGTTCCTCTATTTTCTAAAGTAGCTGCTATGTCTAGAAAAACCAGCTCATCTGCTCCTAAATCTGCATATTGTTTTGCCAAAACAACAGGATCTCCAGCATCAATTAAATTCACGAAATTAACCCCTTTTACAGTTCTTCCGTTTTTGATATCTAAACAAGGTACTATTCTTTTTGTTAACATTTATTATAGCTTTTGGCTTTTGGCTTTTGGCTGTTTGCAAATAGCAAACTGCTAAAAGCAAATGACTATTTTTTTATTATAAAATTCTCTAATTGTTTTAAACTGATTTTATTTTCATAAATCGCTTTCCCTATGATTACGCCTTCGCAACCATTTTCTGCTAGTTTTGGCAATTCATCGAATTTAGAAATTCCTCCAGACGCAATAAGTTTTAGAGATTTCTCAACTCCGTTTGAAATGACAGTTTTACTTAAAATATCATTATAAACATTAAAACTTGGGCCTTGCAACATACCATCTTTAGAAATATCTGTACAAATTACATACTGAATTCCCTTTTGTTGATAATCAGAAATAAAAGGAATCAACTCTAAAGCACTTTCTTCTTGCCAACCATTTGTAGCAATTTTTCCTCCTGTTGCATCAGGATAAAAATCGGCTCCCAAAATTATTTTCTCTGAACCATATTTAGCAATCCAACTTTCAAATATTTGTGGATTTTTAACAGCAATACTTCCTCCTGTAATTTGATTTGCGCCTGAATTAAAAGCAATTTCTAAATCTTTATCAGACTTTAATCCACCTCCAAAATCAATCTTTAAATTGGTTTTGGTAGCAATTTGCTCTAACACTTTATAATTGATGATTTGACTTGCTTTAGCGCCATCTAAATCTACAACGTGTAAATATTCGATTCCTGCTGCTTCAAATGCTGCAGCAACTTCTAACGGATTTTCGTTATATATTTTTTTGGTATTGTAATCGCCTTTTGTTAAACGAACACATTTTCCTTCTATGATATCTATGGCTGGAATTATACGCACTTTTTATCTATTTAATAGACCTTTCAGGTTTTTAAAACCTGAAAGGTCTTAATTTTATAATTTTAAAAAATTCTTTAATATCTGCTCTCCTGCAAGAGATGACTTCTCTGGATGAAATTGCACTCCATAAAAATTATCTTTTTTTAACGCTGATGCATATTCGATTTCATAATCTGTAGTTGCAATCGATTCTGCGCATTCTTCTGCGTAAAAACTATGTACCAAATACATAAATTCTTTTTCTTTAATGCCAGCAAATAATTCAGACTCCAGGTTGTAAATTACATTCCATCCCATTTGAGGAACCTTTACATCATTAGAAAAACGTTTTACAGCCACATCAAAAATACCTAAGCCTTTAGTATTTCCTTCTTCAGAAAAATTACACATCAATTGCATGCCCAAACAAATACCTAAAACTGGTTGTGTTAAAGTAGGTATTACTTTATCTAAACCACTTTCTTGTAACATTTTCATAGCAGAACTTGCTTCTCCTACTCCTGGGAAAATTACTTTATCAGCAGCTTTTATTTCATCAATATTATTCGATAAAACAGCATCAATCCCCAGACGTTTAAAGGCAAATTGAATGCTTTTTATGTTACCTGCTCCGTAATTTATAATCACTAATTTCATTTTTCTATTGGTTTTTGGTTGATAGTTTTTGGTTGATGGTTCAAAAAAAAACTAACGACTAAAAATTATCATCTATCAACTAAAGAAGTCCTTTTGTAGATGGTAAAAACATCTTATTTGCATCTCTTTTTACAGCCATTTTCATTGCTTTTGCAAAGGCTTTAAAAATTCCTTCTATTTTATGATGCTCATTATCACCCTCTGCTTTTATGTTTAAATTACATTTTGCACCATCTGTAAACGATTTAAACAAATGTAAAAACATTTCTGTTGGCATGTCTCCAATCATTTCTCGTTTAAAATCTGCATCCCAAACTAGCCAAGGTCTACCACCAAAATCAACTGCTGCTTGCGCTAAACAATCATCCATAGGCAAACAGAAACCATAACGTTCTATCCCTAATTTATTACCTAATGCTTTGTGAAATAATTCACCTAAAGCAATCATAGTATCTTCTATGGTGTGGTGTTCATCAACCTCTAAATCACCATTAACTTTTACAGTTAAATCCATAGCTCCATGTCTACCAATTTGATCTAACATGTGATCGAAAAATTTAACTCCTGTATCAATATCATTTTTCCCAGAACCATCTAAATTTAGTTTAATGTAAATTTTAGTTTCATTGGTATTTCTGGTAATTTCAGAAACTCTATCTTCTAGTTTTAGAAACTCGTAAATGGCTTTCCAATCTGTAGACGTTAAAGCAATACAATTTAAAATTTCTTGTTTAGAAGTTTCAATTTCATCTGCACCTAATTCTGGGTTTTCTGATAAAAATATTCCTTTTGCTCCAAGATTTTTAGCCAATTCCATGTCTGTAATTCGATCACCCAAAACAAAAGAATTTTCTAAATCATAATCATCAGAAAAGTATTTGGTTAACAAACCTGTTCTTGGTTTACGAGTTTCTGCATTTTCATGCGGAAAAGTTTTATCGATACAAACTTCAGAAAAAACAACACCTTCTTTTTCGAAAGCAGCAATAATTTTATTTTGAGCTGGCCAAAAAGTATCTTCTGGAAAAGAATCGGTTCCTAAACCATCTTGGTTGGTAACCATTACCAATTCGTAATCTAATTCTGAGGCAATTTTTGCCATGTATTGAAACACTTTAGGATAGTACTCTAATTTTTCTAAACTATCTAATTGATAATCTACAGGTGGTTCTAAAACTAGAGTTCCGTCTCTATCTATAAATAATACTTTTTTCATTATTGTAATGATTTTAAAGCTCTAATTAATCTTTGATTTTCTTCGCAAATACCAACGCTAATTCTAATACAATTATCGCATAATGGTTGTGTAGATCTGTTTCTAATTACAACTCCATATTCTATTAATTGTTTGTAACGTTTATTGGCATCGTCTACTTTTATAAGTAAAAAATTACCATCAGAAGGATATACTTTTTCTATAAAACTGACACAACATTCTAACTCTTGCTTTAGGCGTTTTCTTTCGCTGATTAATTGTGCAACCTCATTGTTAATTTCCTCTATTTTTTGCAAACGATCAATGGCTCTTTTCTGCGTTAATTCGTTTACGTTGTATGGAGGTTTTATAGTGTTTAATATTTTAATAATTTCTTTTGATGCATAACAAACTCCCAAACGAATACCTGCCAAACCAAAAGCTTTTGATAAGGTTTGAGTAATGATTAAATTCGGAAATTTATTCAATTTTTTTAACCAACTTTTTTGGGTTGAAAAATCGATATAAGCTTCATCTATAACTACTAAACCTTTAAATTTTATCAGTAATTCATGCACAGATTTTTCTGTAAAACTATTGCCAGTTGGATTGTTAGGTGAACATAAAAACAGAATTTTAGAATTCTTATCACTTGCATTTAAAATCTCAGTAATTTTTGGCTGAAAATCTGTAGTTAATAATACCTTTTTGTTTTCGATATTATTTAAATCTGCCAAAACAGAATACATTCCGTAAGTTGGTGGCAAAGTTATAACATTGTCTACTTTGGGTTCGCAAAATGCCCTAAAAATTAAGTCTAAAACTTCGTCACTACCATTACCTAAAAGAATATGTTCTGGTTCTATTTCTTTAATTTTTGATAAGATTTTTTTTACATCACTTTGTTGTGGATCGGGATAACGATTTACCCCATTTTCGAAAGGATTTTCATTGGCGTCCAAGAAAATCATATCATTATAAGTTACATCTTTATACTCATCTCTTGCAGATGAATAAGGTTTTAAAGATTTAATGTTCTCTCTTACTAGATTGTTGATGTTAAAGTCTGTTTTCATACTTTAAAGACTCCAAAAAAGGAGTTTTAGTTACAATTATTTTTGCAAATTTTTTAATCGGATGGAAACCGCATTTTTATGTGCTTGCAAACCTTCTGCTTCTGCCATTAATTCTATGGCATTTCCAATATTTTTTATCCCCTCTTCAGATATTTTTTGAAAAGTAATACTTTTTGTAAAACTATCTAAATTTACACCTGAATAGGCTTTAGAAAAACCATTTGTTGGTAAAGTATGATTTGTACCAGAAGCATAATCTCCTGCACTTTCTGGTGTATAATTACCAATAAAAACAGAGCCTGCATTTGCAATATGATCTACATATAAATCATTGTTATTGGTACAAACAATAAAATGTTCTGGGCCATATTCATTAATTAATTCTAAAGCAACTTCATCATTCTCAACTAAAATAGATTTAGAGTTGGCAATGGCTTTTTGGGCAATTTCTACTCTTGGTAATACTGCTAATTGCTTTTCAATTTCTTTTTCAACTTCATTAATCAATTCTTCTGATGTGGATACTAAAATAACTTGACTATCTACTCCATGTTCTGCCTGACTTAATAAATCTGATGCCACAAAACTTGCATTTGCAGCATTGTCTGCAACTACTAACAATTCACTTGGTCCTGCAGGCATATCTATTGCCACACCAAATTTTGTTGCTAATTGTTTGGCAACCGTTACAAACTGATTTCCAGGTCCGAAAATTTTATACACTTGTGGTATAGTTTCTGTTCCGAAAGTAAAACCTGCAATGGCTTGAATTCCGCCAACTTTTACAATTTTAGTTACACCACATAAATTAGCTGTGTATAAAATTGCTGGATTAATTTTACCTGAAGCATTTGGTGGAGAACACAAAACAATTTCGCTACAACCTGCAATTTGAGCAGGAACAGCCAACATTAAAACTGTAGAAAATAAAGGTGCTGTGCCTCCAGGAATGTACAAACCTACTTTTTGAATTGGTCTTTTTTCTTGCCAACATTCTACTCCGTTTGCAGTTTCTACAAAAACTTTTTCTGTTTTTTGAGCTTTATGAAAATTAGTAATATTTTCTTTTGCTAATTGAATAGCTGCTTTTAAATCTTCTGAAACTAAATTTATAGCTTCTGCAATTTCTGCTTCTGAAACAATATTGTTTTCTAAAGAAATACCATCGAACTTGGCTGTATATTTTTGTACAGCATGATCTCCATTTTTCTGAATATCAGCAAAAACTTCATTTACTATACCTTCTATATCATCTACTGTTTTTGTTGGTCTTTCTAAAATTTGAGACCAAGTTTCTTTTGATGGGTTATTGATAATTTTCATAATGATTAAATTCTATAAACTTGCGTAAGCGTTAGGGATTGAATGGCTTGTTTGAGCTCTTTTTTGTTTTTCTCAAAAAAAGCGAGTAATGAAAGCCCGTTAAAACGCCCAAAAAATTATTTATCTTGTTCATTTATACCTACAAGGTTGCTAAAACCTTGCAGGAAAATTAAAGCACCATTTTTTCGATTGGACACACTAAAATACCTTCTGCTCCATTGGCTTTTAACTCGTCTATGATTTCCCAAAATTCGTTTTTAGAAATTACAGTATGCACTGAGCTCCAACCTTTTTCTGCCAAAGGCAAAACAGTAGGACTTCTCATACCTGGTAACAATTTTAAGATACTTTCTAACTTATCATTTGGTGCATTTAGCAATATATATTTGGAATTTCTGCCTTTTAAAACTGACTGAATTCTAAATTGTATTTTCTGTAAAATTGCTTTTCTTTCTTCGTTAATTTGAGGTGAAACTGCTAAAACCGCTTCCGATTTTAACAAAACTTCAATCTCTTTTAAACCGTTTTTAAATAGTGTACTTCCACTAGAAACGATATCGCAAATACCATCTGCTAAACCAATATTGGGTGCAATTTCTACTGAACCATTAATTTTATGTAACTGAGCATCAATATTTTGTTCTTTTAAAAACTTTTTTACAGTTTCTGGGTATGAAGTTGCAATGCGTTTGCCTGCCAAATCTTTCAATGAACTAGCATTTGATTCTTTTGGTACAGCAATAGATACTTTACATTTCGAAAAACCCAAACGTTCTACAAACTGAATATCGTTTCCTTTTTCGATTAAAACATTCTCGCCAATTATGGCAGCATCTACTACTCCGTCTTTTAAATACTGAGGAATATCGCCATTTCTAAGGTAAAAAACTTCTACAGGAAAATCTCTTGCAGCTGCTTTTAATTGGTCTTTTCCATTATCGATAGAAATACCAATGTCTTTTAAGATTCGCATTGAATCTTCGTTTAATCTTCCTGATTTTTGTACTGCAATTCTTAAGTTACTCATTTTTGTTTTTTTATGATGCCTGAGCAAATTTGGTTTAGATTCCTGCCTTCGCAGGAATGACAACTTTAACGTTTTTTTTTAATTAAAAAAACCTGTTTGATTTGCTCAAACAGGTTTATAAATATCTTGATTTTATTCAATACATTTTTAAATCGCTTGAGAGCAATTGTAAAAATGATGGTGATGTGCTTGAATAAAGTTCATTACTTTTTTAAATCTGTACAAATATCTTAATATTATATAATAACTTCCAAATGATAATCAATATATTTTTGATGGTTTATAATATTTATCAAAATTTAACATTTTGTTGAATTTTATTTCTGAAAAGATTGATTTTTATTTTTGATACTATCATTTGATAGTATCAAAAAAAACTACATCAAAATAAAAACAGCAATGGCTACAAAAACCACAATTTGCATCCATTTTAAATACAATCCGATTTTTTTATTTTGTTTTATAGTACTTGAAATTGCTCCTGCTAAAAAGGCAATTGTAGAGAAAATGATGAAAGAAACCATCATAAAAACACCTCCCAATACATAAAATTGTACAACTGTAGAAAGATCATCAGAAAATAAAAACCCAGGAAAAAAAGCCAAAAAGAAAATAGATACTTTAGGGTTTAACACATTCATAATAAACCCTTGTTTAAATAATTGTGTGGTTGTTTTTTCTGCAACATTTTTATGGGATAAAATAATATTTGCATCTGATTTGTATACTTTATAAGCCAAGTACAACAAATAAATGGCTCCAAATAATTTGATGGCAAAAAATAATTTTTCTGATTGTTTAATAATCGCTGAAACTCCAAAAGCCAATAAAGTGGTGTGTACCAAACAGCCTGAAATTAAACCAAAAACAGTTGCTAAACCAAATTTTCTGCCATTTACAATACTTTGGGTTAGCACAAAAATATTATCTGGTCCTGGAGATAATGCTAACACTGAAGTAGCAAGTGCAAAAGACAAAAGTATTTCTAACATTGGTGTAAAAATACGGTTTTTTGATTTTTAGATGTTTGGAATTTTAGCTTGTTAAATATGGATTACCGTTTTTACCGGAATTACACTAAGCCATTATTAGGTGAGAACCTGAAACAAGTTCAGAATGTCAAATCAGTGTTTTTCTAAAACTGCCTTGTTGATTCTTTTTACCAAGCTTGGCCCTTCGTAAATAAAACCTGTATAAATCTGAACCAAATCTGCACCTGCATTTAATTTATCTAAAGCATCTTGTTCTGAATGAATTCCTCCTACCCCAATAATCGGAAAAGATTTGTTCGATTTTTCTGATAAATATTGAATGACTTTTGTACTCTGATTTTTAATTGGCTGTCCACTTACACCTCCATTACCAATTTCTTGCAAACGTGCTGCTGAAGCTTTTAAATTATCTCTTGTAGTAGAAGTATTTGATGCAATGACTCCATCTATTTGAGTTTCTGCTACTAATTCTATAATTTCATCTAACTGAATATTATTTAAATCTGGCGCAATTTTTAAAAGAATTGGCTTTTGTTTTTCTTCTTGATTGTTCAATTTTTGACATTCCGTAATTAGCTCAACCAAATACTCTTTATCATTTAATTTAGCATGACTACCAACATTAGGACAACTAACATTCAATACAAAATAATCTACATAAGGATGCAAACCTTTAAAACATTCTAAATAATCTGCTGTATAATTTTCTGGTAAGGTTTGGGTGTTTTTACCAATATTACCACCAATAATTACTTTGCCTTTGTTACCTTTTAACTTTTCTATGGCAGTTGCTAAACCCTCGTTATTAAAGCCCATTCTATTGATGATTCCTTGATCGTCTTTTAAACGAAATAATCTTTTTTTAGGATTACCTGCTTGTCCTTTTGGAGTTACAGTACCAATTTCTATAAATCCAAATCCGAAATTTGCCAATTCGTTATACAAAACCGCATTTTTATCAAAACCCGCTGCTAAACCAACAGGATTTTTAAAAGTTAATCCAAATAAATTACGTTCTAACTTTTTATCATTAACTTGATAAAGACTTCTAAAAAGATTGGGAATTAAAGGAATTTTAGATAAAAACTTTACCAATGCAAATGTAAAGTGATGAATTTTTTCTGGATCGAAAAGAAAGAAAATTGGTCTAATTATTAGTTTGTACATAATTTACTTTTATAAAAAAAGCCCCTAAAAAGGAGCTTTGTAATTATCTTAAAACAGCTTCTAAATTTTTCTCGAAACTTTGTTGCAATTTTTGCATTATTTTATCTATTTGTTTGTCTTCTAAAGTTTTGGTTTCGTCTTGTAAAATAAAACTAACTGCGTAAGATTTTTTACCTTCTGGTAAATTATCTCCTTCGTAAACATCGAACAAATCGACTTCTTTTAATAATTTTCTTTCGGATTGAAATGCTAAATTATACACTTCTTTAAATTCAGTTTTAGAGTTTAACAATAATGCTAAATCTCTTTTTACAGCCGGAAACTTTGTTAAACTAGCAACTTTAACATTTTTATTACCAGAGAATTTTAATACAGTATCCCAATTAAAATCGGCATATAAAACTTCTTGTTTAATTCCGAATTCTTTTAAAACACTTCTTTTTACTACTCCGAATTCCGCTAATTTAATTTTACCCAAACTAAACACTAAACCTTCTGAAAAAACATCGTTTTTAACAGGAGTTGCTTTTAATTTTTGGATTCCTAAACGTTCTAAAACAGCAGTAATTACTCCTTTTAAGTAAAAGAAATCAGAAGTTTCTGAATTCGATTTCCAAGATTCTTTGGTTCTGTTACCTGTTACAAAAAGGGTTAAATGTTTATTTTCTTGATACTTATCTGTGTATTTATGATATGTTTTACCAAATTCATAAAACTTTAATGCTGTATTTTTTCGGTTTAAGTTATAAGAAACGGATTCTAAACCACTAAACAACATAGATTGACGCATTACAGCTAAATCGTTACTTAACGGATTTAAGATCATTACTTTAGCATCGTCATTAATATTTTCTGATAACGTATTGTATTCTGGTTTTGTTAATGAATTTGCCATAGTTTCATTAAAACCTAAAGCGCTTAATTGGTTAGCAACAATGTTTTCTATTTTTGTATCCTTATTATTATCAAAAGAAATAGAAGTGTTTAATTTGTAAGAAAACTCGATATTATTATACCCATAAACTCTTAAAATTTCTTCGATAATATCTGCTTCTCTCTGCACATCTGTTCTGTAAGAAGGAATGGTTAACCCTAAACCACCAGCAGTTTCGCTATTAATTTTAATTTCTAAAGAAGCTAAAATGTTTTTAATTTTTTCTTTCGGGATTTCTTGACCAATTAATCTGTAAGCATTTTCATAAGACAGAAATACCTGAAAATCTTCCATTTTAATTGGATAAAAATCAGAAATATCTGAGGCAAATTTACCACCTGCATATTTTTCTATTAACAAGGCAGCTCTTTTTAAGGCATATTTTGTGGTATTAATATCTATTCCTCTTTCAAAACGAAAAGAAGCATCTGTATTTAATGCATGTCTTTTGGCAGTTTTACGCACAGAAACAGGATTAAAATACGCACTTTCTAAAAATATTGAATTTGTATGTTCTGTAACTCCAGACTGTAATCCTCCAAAAACACCTCCTATACAAAGTGGATTTTCGTCTGCATCACAAATCATAATATCATCTGCAGAAAGTTCTCTCTCTACCTCATCTAAAGTGGTAAACTTTGTACCCTCTTCTAAGGTTTTAACAATAATCTTATTCCCTTTAATCTTCTGAGCATCAAAAGCATGCAAAGGTTGCCCTAGTTCATGTAAAACATAATTGGTAATATCTACAATATTATTTTTTGGTGTAATACCAATGGCTTTTAATCTATTTTTAATCCAATCTGGAGAATCTTTAACTTCTACATCAGTAATCGAAATTCCACAATAACGAGGTACTAATTCTTTATCTTCTACTTCTACATCAAAACGCAAAGTTCTTTCATCTACATGAAAATCGCCCACATAAGGCGAGATTAATTCAAGTTTTAAATCGTTTTGAATTAAGCCAGCACGTAAATCTCTAGCTACTCCAAAATGACTCATAGCATCAGATCTGTTAGGTGTTAAACCAATTTCGAAAACATAATCAGTTTCAATATCAAAAACTTCTGCAGCAGGTGTACCAGGAATCAATTCATTGTCTAAAACCAGAATACCATCATGACTTTTACCTAGACCTAATTCGTCTTCTGCGCAAATCATTCCATGGCTTTCTTCTCCTCTAATTTTACCTTTTTTAATTTTAAAACCTTCACCTTTTTCATCATACAAAACAGTGCCAATAGTGGCTACAGGTACTTTTTGACCAGCTGCTACATTTGGTGCACCACAAACAATTTGCACAGGATTTTCATCGCCTAAATTAACAGTAGTTACTTTTAATCTGTCTGCATTTGGGTGTTGAATACAAGTTAAAACCTCACCAACAACCACTCCTTTTAAACTACCTTTAATAGATTCTATCTTTTCAATCCCTTCAACTTCTAAACCTAAATCCGTTAAAAGCTCACCAGTTTTCTCAGCTTCCCAATCTACTTTTAAAAATTGCTGTAACCAATTATACGATATTTTCATTTATTCTTTTATGATAATATTTAATCTGCGAATTTAACCAATTTTAAGATTATACTAAACTTATTCAATAGAATTTTATAAGCAATAATGTTCACAAATTATTGTAAATTCGATTTTTATTAAAAAGAAATAGAAATGAGGTTTTTTATATTGATAATCAGTGTTTTATTATTTATTTCATGTGATAAAGAAACAAACAAATCACTAAAAAAAGGAACATATAGAGCTGTTTTAAAGGTACAAGACCAACAAGAACTTCCTTTTATTTTTCATGTTGAAAACGATTCTTTAATTACAATTATAAATGCTGATGAAAAAATTAGGGTTGATGAAATTACTTATCAAAATGATTCTGTAACCATACAAACACCTGTTTTTGAAGGTTATATTGTGGCTAAAATTTACGAAAATAAATTGAAAGGAAGTTTTATAAAACCTAGTTTAGACAGAATTGTTCCTTTTAAAGCCACAAAAGATAGCATCCGATTTTCATCAAAACAAAAAGCTAATGTTAACATTTCAGGAAATTGGGAAACTGTATTTAGTGCCAATAATCCTGATGAAAAGTATATTGCAAAAGGAATTTTTAATCAGACTAAAAACAAAGTAAAAGGAACTTTTAGAACAACCACAGGAGATTACAGATATTTAGAAGGGATTGTAGATGGAGATTCTTTAAAACTTTCTACGTTTGATGGTGCTCATGCATTTTTATTTACAGCCAAAGTAACAGATTCTACAATGAACGGATTTTTTTATTCTGGTAATCATTGGAAAGAACCTTTTACAGCTAAACTAAACAACAATTATGAATTACCAAAAGAAGAAGATTTAACCTATATTAAAGAGGGGTATGAGTATTTCGATTTTTCTTTTCCTGATACTCGTGGACGAGTTGTTGCCTTAAGCGATCCTGAATTTAAGGACAAAACTATTATCATTCAAATTATGGGAACTTGGTGCCCTAATTGTTTGGACGAAAGTAAATTTTTGGTGAACTATTTAAAAGAAAATCCGAATGAAAATTTACAAGTAATTGCTTTGGCTTTTGAAGTAGCAAAAACCAGAGAAATTGCGTACAAAAGAATTAAGCGATTTAAAGAAAGAGTTGGCGTAGCATACCCAGTTTTGTTGGCTCAATTTGGTAAAGATGCTGATAAAACTTTAGCGCAAAAAAAATTACCAATGCTAAACCACATCATTTCTTATCCTACCACCATTTTTATGGATAAAAACCGAAAAGTACGAAAAATTCATACTGGTTTTAATGGACCAGCTACAGGAGAAAAATACGAAACGTTTAAAAGAGATTTTGAAGAATTTGTTCAAGAACTTTTAAGTGAACATAACTAAATAGATTCAAAAAAAACAAACAACTATATGATAATCAATATTTTATCAAAAGAAAACAATCTATTTATTTTAATTTTTATTTTAATTTTTATAGTTACACTTGTTGGGTTGCCTTTAGATTTAATTGATCCTGATGCAGCTTTATACGCTACAATTTCTAAAACAATAGCCAACAATAACGATTTTGTAAACCTTTATTCTTTAGGGCACGATTGGTTAGACAAACCGCATTTTCCTTTTTGGATTACTGCCATTTCTTTTAAAATTTTTGGAGTTTCTAATTTTGCTTACAAACTACCAGCAGTACTTATTTTTTTCTTCGGAGTTTATACTACTTATAAGTTTACTAAAAACAATTACAACACCAAAACAGGAATTTTTGCAGCCCTTATTTTAGCCACTGCCACTCATAGCATTATTTCTAATTTTGATGTAAGAGCAGAACCTTATTTGACTGCTTTTATAATTAGTAGTATTTATTACATTGATTGTTATTTAAAAACAAAAAAAACAACTACACTTGTTTTAGCTTGTCTTTTTGCGGCCTTTGCCATAATGACAAAAGGAATTTTTGCATTGATTCCGATAATAGCTGCTTTGGCTGGAGAATTGTTTGTAAAACGCAACTGGAAACAAGTATTTCATCCTATTTGGTTGTTGGCAATTATATTGATATTTGTATTTATTTTACCAGAACTTTATACTTTATACCTTCAGTTTGATTTACATCCAGAGAAACTAATTTTTAATAAAAATGGTGTTTCTGGCCTTAAATTTTTCTTCTGGGACAGTCAATTTGGTCGATTTTTCAATACTGCTCCCATAAAAGGTTCAGGAGATGTGTTTTTCTTTTTTCATACAATTTTATGGGCTTTTTTACCTTGGGGAATTCTATTTTACATTGCTACGTTCTGTAAAATAAAAAGAAACCTAAAAAAAATTGTTCAAAAAGAAGAATTTTACACCATTTTTGGAAGTTTAACTACCTTACTCATTTTTTCTTTAAGCAAATTTCAATTGGCACATTATTCTAATATTGTATTTCCATTTATGGCAATTATGGTGGCAGATTTTATTTACAAACTCAGTAATTCTATAAAAGAAACCCAATACAAAGCTTACAAAATTATATTTTGGTTTCAGAATGTGGTTGCTATAATACTCATCTCTTATTTATTTGCCATAATGAAACCCGAAATCAACTACCTATTTATTGGTTTTATCCTTATTTCTATTGTTGTTTTAAGAGCTATATATATATCATCACAAAAAAACATTATTAAAGTATTTTTGGTGTCAACTGTAATTTTTATCAATGTTTATGGATATTTGTTTACTCATTTTTACCCAACAATTTTACCTTATCAAGGAGGGGTTAGTGCCGCTAAATTTGTAAACAAAAATTTTTCTGGTAAAGGAAGTTTAATTGATAATAGGCATCATCATTTTGGTTTTGAATTTTATCAAAATAACACCTTTAAAAGAGTAGATACTTTAAAATTGCAACAAGAAACTGGACGCATATTTTATGTTGATAAAAACGAACTTGAACTATTTAAAAGACAAAACGTTAATTTTAAAATTATTAAAGAAATAGACAACTTTTTTGTAAGTAGAATTAATAATAAATTCTTAACCAAAGCCACCAGAAAAAACGCTTTAGAAACTAGATATTTAGTAGAAATTAAATAATCTACTTTTGTAAAATGGGTTTAGAAAACAACTTCTGATCTACCTTAGTAAATAGCAAAAAATATACATTTGCCAATGTAAAACCAATAGCTGCCCCCATTGTAATATCAATAGGAAAATGTACGCCTAAATACATTCTGCTATATGCAAATAGTATTGGAAAAATTAAAATAAAGTAAATGTATTTGAATTTTTCTTTAAATAAAAGAATAACAAATACAGAGAAAAATGTTGATGTTGTTGCGTGCCCAGAAACAAAACTAAAACCTCCTGGAGAATATGAAAAAGTTCTGATTAAATGATTAATTTCTGGATTGTTGTTAGGGCGCAATCTTTCAACTGAATTTTTAATAAGATTTACAAATTGATCTGAAAAGGTTACTAAAATTATTAAAGATAGTAGTACAAAACCACCACGTTTCCATCCAAAGGATTTAAAAATTAGGATAATTATAAAAAGGAACAATGGAGCCCAATTGAATTGCTTGGTGATTGCCAACCAAAATGGATCCCATTGTTCGCTTCCTAAATTATTTAAGAATATTAATAATTCTTGATCTTTTTGTATGATAGCATCGAACAAATTACTTGCTTATTTCTAAGATTTCTACTTCAAAAACTAAATCAGATTTTGCAGGAAAAGGTCCGTATTTGGCTTCTCCAAAACCAATATAATAAGGGATAAAAAGACGTACTTTTTCTCCTACTCTCATATCTGCAACACCTTCTTTAAAACCAGTAATCATTGGTCTTTCTGCATCATCTAACTGAAAAACAAAAGGCTGACCAGATTCTTCTGTAGATTGTATTTTAACACCATCTGCAGTATATAAAGTAAAATGTGCTTTAATTGGTTTATTGGTAACTACTTTTTCTCCTGATGGATTCTTTTTAAGCATTAAAATTCGTAAACCCGAACTTGTTTTTTTCGCTTTTGCTTCGTCCATTTTAGCTAAAAAAGCAACCTTATCTTCTAAATATTTAGAATATCTTGCAGTTTCTGCATCTAATTCTTCTTTTTCTCTATCTTTTTTAACTGCTGCAAATTTCATCAACTCAGCATCAAAAACTTCAGCTGCATCAAAAGATTTTGCTTTGCTACCAATTCTAATAATTTCTATGGTATTAATAGTATCGAATTGCTCAATATTATAAACCACTTCCATTCTTAAAGAATCAATAGCCTTTTCTAAACTTAAAGAATCTTTTGTTTTAGCTTTTAAAGCTTCTAATTGTAATGAATTTACAATTGTTTTACCAAATACAGTGTGTTTACCATCTAAATGCGGAATTGGATTGTGCGTTATAAAAAACTGACTTCCATTAGAATCTGGACCTCCATTTGCCATAGATAACACACCTGCATCATCGTGTTTGTACATTAAAACACCATTTTCATCTTTGGTAAACTCATCACCAAATCTATAACCTGCAGTTCCTCTTCCTGTTTCTGTTGGATCTCCTCCTTGAATTACAAAATTATTTACAACTCTATGAAAACGAATACCATCGTAGAATTTTTTACCTGCTAAAGAATCTGCAACTCTGTTGTTTGTACCTTCTGATAAGGATACAAAATTTGCAACTGTCATTGGAGCTACTTCTGGATACAATTCTAATAAAATATCGCCTTTATTTGTTTGTATTTCTGCATACAAACCTTCTTGTAAGTCTTTATATTTTGGAGATTGACAACCAACAATTAAAAGAAAACTAACTAAAATATAGATTGATGATCTCATGAATTACTTGATAATTTCTAACACTTCTACTTCGAAAATTAAAGTAGAAAAAGGTTTGATTAATTGCCCTCTTTGTTGCGCTCCATAAGCCAATTCTTGAGGAATAAAAAATCTGTACTTAGAACCAACATTCATTAAAGTTAAGGCTTCATTAAAACCAGGTACAAAAATATTTGCGTTAGATGTATAAGGCGATTTTCTATCTACAGTACTATCAAAAACCTCACCATCTATTGTTGTTCCATGATAATGAATTTTAACTTTATCCGTTGGTTTTACGTTTTCTCCTTTTCCTTTTTTAATTACCACATATTGCAAACCACTTGCAGTTGTTTCTACACCGTCTTTTACTTTATTTAAAGTTAAAAACTCTTCACCAGCTTTTTTGTTATCAGCATATTTTACTAAAGCTTCTTTTTCTGCTTTAGCTTGCTGTTCTTTCATTTTTTCTACTTGTTGTTTTTGAAAGAAAGCTCCTAAAAATTTATTTAATTCTTTTGCTTCTATTAACAAGTTGGTAGAATCCATTCCGTTTCTATATCCTTGTAAAAATAAATCTGTATTAGCTTTATCGAAATTTGCTTTTACTTTAAAAGCCATATCCAAACCTAAAGCGTAACTAGCTGAATCTATTTCAGTTTCTAAAGAACTTGCGTTTTTTACTTGATTACCACAAGAAACCATCATTGTTAAAACTGTAATAACTACTAAACTTTTTAATACTCTCATTTTATTTTAATTGTTTATTTAATATTTGTTAATGTTACTGTACTTTTTATAGATTTATTTATTCCTATTTTATTCCCATCACCAGTAATACCATAGGCACTGTAAGAAGGAATTACAAATGTAATGGTTTCTCCTATTTTCATCAACTTTATTCCTTTTTGCAAACCAGAAATAAAGTCTTCTTTATCTACAGAATACTTTTTTATACCCAATTCTTCTTGGCTGTATATTATAGAGTCTTTTAAATCTGTAATATTATAGGTAAATGTAACCTCGTTTCCTTTACTAGGAGTTGGTAAATCTTCTTCTACTTTAGTAATGTATTTGTACCAAAACCCGTTAGAAGATTGATAATAGGTATTTGTAGAATCATTTTTTATAATTTGTAAAATCTTTTCATCTTCCAGGTTATTTAAAATTTTATTCTGTTGCATGGCTTCAAAATAAACAGTGGTAGATGGCTTTGGATGAATTGGTCTTCGAGGTTTTAATTTAGTACACGAAAAACAGAAGACCATCAATAAAAATAAAAAACTATTCTTCATAAGAGCTTTCTAATTCTTGTTGATATTCAGGTATTAATGTTGTGAATTTTGTGATTGTTTTTGCCATATCTAATTCAGATCTACCTCCTGCTGCATTGTCATGACCTCCACCATCAAAATGATTTCTAGCAAATTGATTTACAGAGAATTTACCTTTAGATCTAAACGAAATTTTTATAATTCCTTGTTCTTTATCTTCAATAAAAATGGCTGCAAAAATAATTCCTTTTAGCGATAAAGCATAATTTACAACGCCTTCAGAATCTCCTTTTTGAAAATCGAAACGTTTTTTTTCTGCATCAGTTAAAGTAATATAAGCCGTTTTATAGTTTGGTAAAATTTGTAAATTACTTAAAGCTTGCCCTAATAAAAGCAACCTGTTGTAAGAATTAGCATCGTAAACGTTATTATGTATTCTATCGTTTTCTGCTCCTTTGTCTATTAAATCTGCAATAATTCTGTGAGTTGTACTGGTTGTAGATCTAAATCTGAAAGAACCAGTATCTGTCATAATACCTGTATATAAACAAGTAGCAATGTTGGCATCTATTAAATCTAAATCGTTATTCATTTCAATAAATTGATACACCATTTGACAGGTAGAACAGATTTCTGTATCAGAATACATGTATTTTACATCATCTGGTTGTTGATGATGATCTATCATTGCAAAATCTTTTTGGTAAGCTTCTAAGGTATTTTGCATATCATTACCTACTCTATGCAACGCATTAAAATCTAACAGAAAAATTATTTCAGAATTATGTATGGCTCTTTTGGCTTGTTTATTTTGCCAATCGAACAAATAAGTTTTGTCTGCATCTGGCAACCAATTTAAAAACTCGGGATATGCGTTTGGCATAACAACTGTACAACAATGCCCTTTTTTATCTAAATAATGTTTTAAAGCTAAAGTAGAACCCATAGCATCTCCATCTGGGTTTCTATGCCCTACAATTACTATTTTTTTAGATTCTTCTAAAAATGCTTTTAAATCTTCAAATCCTTTTAAAATCATAATTTGCGAATATACAATTTAATAACATTGATTAAAATATATTTTATTTTAGTTATAATGTTAAATTTCGTTTTACTTTTATTGATGTTAATTTTTTATGATGAATAAAACAACCATATATTTTTATAATTAAGATACAAACTTATGATTAACTTGTTATTAACATTAAAAAATGTACTTTTGCCGAAAATTATAGAAAAATGGCAACAAATAGAACATTTACAATGCTAAAACCAGATGCTGTAGAAAACGGACATACTGGAGCGATTTTAGAAAAAATTAATGCTGCTGGATTTAGAATTGTAGCGTTAAAGAAAACTCAAATGACCAAAGCTGATGCAGAAACTTTTTATGCTGTGCATAATGAGCGTCCTTTTTTTGGAGAATTAGTTGAGTTTATGACAAGAGGACCAATTATTGCTGCAATCTTAGAAAAAGAAAACGCAGTTGAAGATTTTAGAACATTAATTGGTGCTACAAATCCTGCTGATGCAGCTGAAGGTACAATTAGAAAAATGTACGCAACTTCTATGGGAGAAAATGCAGTTCACGGTTCTGATTCTGATGAAAATGCTGAAATTGAAGGAAACTTTCACTTTTCTGGTAGAGAGCAATTCTAATTTAGAATTTTAGTTCTAAACATATTTTATAAAACTCGTAACCTTTTGGTTGCGAGTTTTTTTGTTTAAAAATTAAATGAACACCCCCTCACTAAAACATCTAAAACACTATTAATCAAAACTTATAGAAAGTAAACAAAATTAAAATAGAACATATAACATACTCTATAAATCATTTGTTTTCTACTTTCTCTCTAATTAAAATTACTTTTGATTTATAAACTATCGTATTTATGAAAATCAAGAAACTTTTATTTCTATTTTTAATTTCTATCAATTTAACAGCCCAACAAAACGATTGGGAAAACCCAAAAGTAAACCAGATTAACAGGTTGCCCTCTAAGGCTACATTTTACAGTTACGAAACCGAAAAATTAGCTAAAAATGATATTAGAAAAGATTCTGAAAACTTTTTATCATTAAATGGAGACTGGAACTTTTTCTGGGTAAAAAAACCATCAGAAGCAATTCACGATTTTTACAAATCGGATTTCAATGCCTCTAAATGGAACACAATTGATGTGCCTTCTAATTGGGAAATGAGAGGTTATGGAACACCAATTTACACCAATTCTACCTATCCTTTTTTTAGTGATTTTCCTTTTATAAATCACTCAGATAATCCTGTTGGACATTATATTAAAGAAATTGAAATTGATGAAAGTTGGTCTGAAAAAGATTTAATTCTTCATTTTGGAGGTGTATCTTCTGCTTTTTATGTTTGGGTTAATGGAAATTTTGTAGGTTATAGTGAAGATACAAGACTATCTTCTGAATTCGATATTACAAAATATACCCAAAAAGGTAAAAATAAAATTGCTGTAAAAGTTTTTAGATGGTCTGATGGTAGTTATTTAGAAGCTCAAGATCACTGGCGTTTAAGTGGTATAGAAAGAGAAGTTTACATAAAAGCTGTACCAAAAGTTCGGTTAGAAGACTTTTTTGTACAAACCGATTTAGATGATACTTATACCAATGCAACACTAAAAATAAGACCAAAAATTGTTGCCAACATTAAAAACAAATACTTAAAAAAAGTTGGTCATTTTGGAGATGCTCCTCTAAAAACAAGAGTTGATGATTGGACCTTAACTACAAAACTTTATGACCAAAATGGAAATGATATTGGTGTTTCTCATCAAATGAAATTGGGAGATTATTTTGGAGAATCGTATCCACAGAGAGATAATGTATACTTTGGTAGTTTAATTGAAATACCTATAAAAGCTCCTAAAAAATGGTCTTCAGATCATCCTTATTTATACACTGCGATTTTTACGCTTAGCAATACTACTGGTAAAGCCATAGAATATGTAAGCACAAAAATTGGTTTTAGAGAAACAAAATTCGATGATAAAGGACGTTTTTTGGTAAACGGAAATCCGGTAAAAATGATTGGTGTTAACAGACACGATCATCATATGAAAAACGGAAAAACATTAACCAGAGCAGACATGGAAAAAGATGTTCGATTAATGAAACAATTTAATTTTAATGCGGTTAGAACTTCTCATTATCCTAACGATCCTTATTTTTATGATTTATGTGATAAATATGGAATTTATGTGATGGACGAAGCCAATTTAGAAACTCATGGTTTAAGAGGAAAATTGAGCAATGTTACAGAATGGTCTAATGCATATTTAGAACGTGGTGTAAGAATGGTAGAAAGAGACAAAAATCACCCAAGTATTGTTTTTTGGTCTTTAGGTAATGAATCTGGTACTGGGCCAAATCATGCAGCAATGGCTGGTTGGATTAAAAGTTACGACCCAACTCGTTTTATACATTATGAAGGTGCTCAAGGTGATCCTACACACAAAGATTACAAGAAAAATTATTACAATCATGGTAAAGGAAATCCTACAGATCCAGTATATGTAGACATGATTAGTAGAATGTATCCACAACCTGCAGAATTAGAATCTTTAATTAACAATACGAGTTTTGATAAAAGACCTGTGTTAATGTGCGAATACGCACATGCTATGGGTAATTCTGTTGGAAACATGAAAGAATATTGGGATTTAATTTACAATTACGACAGAGCTTTAGGTGGCTATATTTGGGATTGGATTGACCAAGGAATTGTAAAAAAAGACGAAAATGGAACTGAATTTTTAGCGTATGGTGGCGATTTTGGTGATAAACCAAATTCTGGTAGTTTTTGTATTAACGGAATTATTGCTGCAGACAGAACACCTAAACCAGAAATTTATGAATGTAAAAAGGTAAATCAACCTATAATTATTTCATCTGTTGATGTTGAAAAAGGGATTTTTAAAATTACCAATAGACATCAAGTAACACATTTAAGTCATTATAATTTTATCTGGAATGTAGAAAAAGACGGAATAATCATTCTTTCTGGTAGCATAAATGATTTAGATTTAGCACCTTACGAAACTAAAGAATTTAAAATCGATTTAAAAAAGCTAAAACTAAAAGCCGGTAGCGATTATTACATCAATTTTAAAGGAAATTTAAAAGAGAAAACTTTATGGGCAGATGTAAATTACACTGTTTTTGAAGAGCAATTTTTAATACCAAATGTAAAAATATCTAAAGAAGTTAAATCTAAAAATTATCCTAGTTTAAATGTTTCTGAAAATGATGCGCTTATCACCATCAACAATAAAAATTTAAACATTAAGATTGATAAGAAAAAAGGAACTATACAGCAATATACTTATAAAAACACAAGCTATTTTAAAGCTCCTTTAAAATTGAATTTCTGGAGACCAGAAACAGAAAATGATGCCGCTTATAGAAGAGCAAAAAAACAAACATCAGAGAGAGATTGGATGAAAGCTGGAGATCTTTTTAAGGTAAGCAACACAAACATCAACCAAAATAAAAAAGGGGAAATTGTGGTTACTATTACTGGTACAATAGCTCAACCAAAAACGGCTGTAACACTTATCTATACTATTTATGGTAATGGAAAAGTATTGACAAATTATACGGCTAATGTAGATAAAAATGCTCCTAACATTCCAAAAATAGGAATGCAGTTTGATATTGATCAGCAATATAAAAACATCACATATTTAGGTAAAGGGCCAAAAGCAAACTATTCTGATAGAAATACAGCTTCTCATTTTGGGTTGTTTCAAGAGGATGTTTTTGCTATGAATTACATGTATGTTTTGCCACAAGAATATGGAAATCATATGGGTACAAAATGGTTTCAATTGACCAATAATCAGAAAAAAGGATTGATTATAAAAGGAGAACAACCTTTAAATTTTAGTGTTTTACGTTACAGCACAAACGATTTAGAACAAGCGAAACACACTAACGAACTTACAGAAAGAAAAGAATTAACGGTTAATATCGATTTAATTCAAATGGGAGTTGGTGGTGATAATACTTGGTCTAAAAGAGCTGAACCACACAAAGAATATAGAGTTACGCCAAAAGAATATACTTATAGTTTTAGTATTGAGCCATTAAAATAAGTAATAAAATTGTTCTACTAAAATGCCTAAAAAAAGGGTTGCAATAAAATATTGTAGCTCTTTTTTAAATGAAATTGTTTTAAGAAAAATTTTAAATCCGATAAATATATTGAAGACACCTAAAAAAACTTGAAAAAACAAAACCCAATTAGGATATCTAAAAGCAAAAAGAACTTCTGTATAATGATAAAGGTAATAAAGATTCATATTCTGATACAACCAAAATAGACTCAATAAAATGATTAGTATTCCAACAACTTTAGGGAATATTTTTTTCATTTACACCAACATTAATTTTGTAATTACTTGTTCACCTAACTCTTCATTCATCATTTTTATAATTTTATCTTTTCCGTAACTTAATTCTTCACGTAAAACAGAAGATTTTAATTGAATAATTAACGTTTTATTTTGCAAACGCACAGAAGTAGTATGCGTTGCAACTCCTGGTCCCATCATTTTGTGCCAAGTTTCTTCAACTTTAATTTTCTGCATTCCTTTGCTCAAATTATTTTCTTTGATAAAGGTTTTCATTAAATCTTCTATCGAAAAAGAATCGTTTTCTCTCTTTGCCATTTTTTGGGGTTTTTAGACTGTTAGATTGTTTTAGATTATTAGATTGTTGGATTGTTGGATTGTTGGATTGTTGGATTGTTGGATTGTTGGATTGTTGGATATTTTAAAAAATTGATAATTTACAGCTCTGCAACTTTGAAATTTAATAACCTACAACTTAAAAATTTGATAGGCTTTATCACCTTGTTTTAAAATATTCTCAGTTCTATCAGAATGTGTATCTGTAATAAAAATCTGTCCAAACTCATCATTATTTACCAAATCTATAATTTGTGCTACTCTATTTTCATCCAATTTATCAAAAATATCGTCTAACAATAATATAGGCGTAACTTTAGATTGCTGCTTAATAAATTGAAATTGCGCCAATTTTAAAGCGATTAAATATGATTTTTGCTGACCTTGAGAACCAAATTTTTTAATAGGATAATCGCCAATCTCAAAATTTAAATCGTCTTTATGAATCCCAGATGTAGTATATTGAATTACTCTGTCTTTTTCTAAGGATTTTTTTAATAAAGTCTCCATATTAAAATCATGCAACTGACTTTTATAATTTAAGTTAACTTGCTCTTTATCCCCAGAAATTATTTGATATTTATCGTTAAAGATCGGGATAAATTCTTCTAAAAAGTTTTTTCTAACTTCATATATTTTTGCTGCATAATCTGCCAATTGTTCATCGTAAACACTTAAATTTAGAGCATCAAAAGTTCGGTTTGCCGCAAAATATTTTAACAATGCATTTCTCTGACTTAATACTTTATTATAAGCAATTAAATCTTGCAAATAGGTTTTGTTTTGCTGAGAAATTACACCATCTATAAATTTTCTACGAGTATCACTACCTTCTGTTACCAAATCTCTATCTGCAGGCGAAATAATTACCAAAGGAAACTGACCTATATGTTCAGAAAATTTTCCGTAAGCTTTTTCATTTCTCTTTAAAACCTTTTTCTGTCCTTTTTTTAAACTGCAGACAATTTTTTCATTTCTATCGTTTAAAAGGTAATTCCCTTCTATCATAAAAAATCCTTCACCGTGTTTAATATTCTGCACTGCCACAGAATTAAAATAGCTTTTTGTAAAAGAAAGGTAATAAATTGCGTCTAAAACATTGGTTTTACCCACACCATTATTACCCACAAAGCAATTAATTTTCTCTTGAAAATCAAAGGTTTGCGATTCGATATTTTTAAAATTTACAATAGAAATTTTCTGTAAATACATGTATAAAAAACTAGATTAAAAACGGATTGCAAATTATTGAAAATTTTGCGAAATAACCCCTTTTAAAATCCAATTAAAAAAACTATTTTTGCGCCACTAATTTTTAAGGAAATATGGCAACATACAAGAAGAGAGGATACAAACCTAAGAATAAACAAGAAGAACAACAAGTAGAAAATATGGAAAGCACAACTGCTGAAGTATTTAATACTTTAGATGAAACTGCTTCTAAATCTGAACAATGGATTGAGAAAAACAGCAAAGTTTTATTTGGTGCTCTAGTAGCAATTGTTGTGGTTTTCTTAGCATTTTTAGGATACAATAAATACATAGTAGAACCAAATGAATTAGAAGCTTCTAACGAATTGGCTTTTCCTAGAAAATATTTTGATGAAGCAGCAACTGCTGGTTCTGGTATAGATTCTCTTTTAACTTTAGGTTTAGAAGGTGCAGATGGTAGATATGGATTTATAGATATTGCTGATGCTTATTCTGGAACTGATGCTGGAAACATGGCAAATTATTATGCGGGTGTTTCTTACTTACAAATGGGTGAGTATGATAAAGCTATTGAATTTTTAAGTAAATTTGATTCTGATGATGAAATGTTAGGTCCTGTTGCTTTAGGTGCAATTGGCGATGCTTTTTCTGACATAAATCAAGAAGAAGATGCTTTAGAATACTACGAAAAAGCAGCTAGCAAAAAAACTAACGATTTTACAACTCCTTTGTTTTTATACAAAGCAGGACAAACTGCAATGAGTTTAAAAGAGTACAGCAAAGCAGAAGATTTATTTACTAAAATTAAAGAAAACTATTCGAAATCTGATCAAGGTAGAGATATAGAAAAGTTTATCAATGCAGCAAAATATGCTAAAAATTAGTTATGAGTTAAAAGTGATGAATTAAGAGGAATACTCTTAACTCTAAACTCAGAACTCAAAACTTTTAACTTTATAATATGGCTACAACCAATTTATCTTATTACGATAAAGCTACAATCCCAAATGCGAAACCTTTTCGATTTGGGATTGTGGTTTCTGAATGGAATCCTGAAATTACACAAAACCTAAAAAAAGGAGCTATAGAAGCTTTTTTAGACTGTGGTGCAACTGAAGAAAACATTATTTCTTGGGATGTTCCTGGTAGTTTTGAATTGGTTTACGGATGCAAAAAAATGATTCAATCTCAACGAGTTGATGCTATTGTTGCCATTGGTAACGTAATACAGGGAGAAACAAAACATTTCGATTTTGTTTGCGAAGGTGTTACACAAGGTATTGTAGATTTAAATATTAAATATGATGTGCCTGTAATTTTTTGTGTATTAACAGACAATACCAAACAACAATCTTTAGACAGATCTGGAGGTAAATTAGGTAATAAAGGAATTGAATGTGCTGTTGCAGCTGTAAAAATGGCAGCTTTAAAAAACATAGACAGAACTTCTGATAGTATTGGTTTTTAATAAAGTAGCATTAAAAAGTATTCAGCAATATTCATAAAAAATTTACGCTATAAGATTTCTTAAGCCTATTAGAATCTTCCATAAATTTAATCCAATACACAAACCTACAAGGTTTTAAAAACCTTGCAGGATTTTTAAGAATACTTTTAACATCATTTCTTGATGTATTCCTTTTAATTCTTTAATTTTGATATCCTTAAAATTGGTACAATATTTGAGTTTTCTAAACCATTATTCACCAATTATTATCTAAAATTATGGGATTTTTAAAAAGAACAAATAAAAAATTTGATTACCAACCTCGCTATTATAAAGGAGAAGGAAGTCCTTTTAAAATAGAACATAAACTAGATAAATACAGAACAACAACAGGAAAAAACAAAGGTTTAAAATCTAAATTTACAACAGCAATTAACGATTTTAAAGATTCAGAAAACAAGTTTAACAAAACCATTGTTTACATTGTTTTAATTTTAGTTTTAATTTTCTTGTACATTATCGATTTCGATTTATCCATATTCATTAATAATTAATGTCAGACATTATTCAACTTTTACCAGATCATGTAGCCAACCAAATTGCTGCAGGAGAAGTAGTGCAAAGACCCGCTTCTGTGGTAAAAGAACTGTTAGAAAATGCTATTGATGCAGGTGCAACTAGTATAAAATTATTACTAAAAGATGCTGGTAAAACTTTAATTCAGGTTATTGATGATGGTAAAGGGATGAGCGCCACAGATGCCAGAATGTGTTTTGAAAGGCATGCAACTTCTAAAATTCAGAAAGCAGAAGATTTATTTAATTTGTGCACAAAAGGTTTTAGAGGTGAAGCTTTAGCATCTATTGCAGCAATTGCACACGTAGAGTTAAAAACAAAACAAGAAAATGAGGAATTAGGTTCTTGCTTAAAAATAGAAGGCAGCAAAGTAATTTCTCAAGATTTTATTTCTACTTCTAAAGGTACTAGTTTGGCTGTAAAAAATTTATTTTACAATATTCCTGCGCGTAGAAATTTTTTAAAATCTGATACTGTTGAAACCAGACATATTATTGATGAATTTCAAAGAGTTGTGTTGGCACATCCAGATATTGCATTTTTATTGCATCATAATAACAATGAGGTTTATCATTTAAAAAGCAGCAATTTAAGACAACGAATTGTAGCTGTTTTTGGTACAAAAATGAATGAAAAATTAGTACCCATAAACGAGCAAACAGATATTTTAAATATTAACGGATTTGTAGCAAAACCAGAGTTTTCTAAAAGAAAAAGAGGCGAACAATTCTTTTTTGTAAATGACAGATTTATAAAAAGTTCATATTTAAATCATGCAGTTGTAAATGCTTTTGATGGTTTGCTAGAACAAGGTTCACATCCCTCCTATTTTTTATATTTAACAGTACCAGCAAACACTATTGATATTAACATTCATCCTACAAAAACAGAAATAAAGTTCGATAATGAAAAGGCTTTATATTCTATGCTAAGAGCCACTGTTAAACATAGTTTAGGGCAATATAATGTAGCTCCTGTTTTAGATTTTAATAGAGATGCAAATTTAGACACACCTTATCATTTAAATAAAAATAACACAAAAACAGCTACACCAAAAATTACGGTAGATCCAGATTTTAATCCTTTTAAAGAAGAAATAAAACAGAAAGAAATTAGTTTTCCTTACAAAAGAGAGCAAAATACACAAAGCTGGGAAAGTTTATATACTTCTGTTTCAAATCATCAGACAGAAAAGCAAGAGGAATTATTTGAACATCAACCAGAGACTAAGACACAAAAAACATTCCAAATTCAGCGTAAATATGTAATGAGTTTAATAAAATCTGGAGTGGTTTTAATTCACCAATCATTGGCTCATCAACGTATTTTGTACGAAGAGTTTTTAGAAAGTATCACTGTAAAAGAAGCCAACAGTCAGCAACTATTATTTCCTGTAAAAATTTCTTTTTCATCACAAGAAATAGAAATGATTTACACCATAAAAACCGAATTAGAAAATGCAGGTTTTTCTTTTGATGAATTTACCAAAGACAGTGTTACCATAAAAGGAATTCCAGTTTCTGTTACCGAAAGTAAAATTACCATTATCTTAGAAGAACTTTTAAATGATATTAATTTAGAAGTGCCAGATACAAGTTTTAGTCATTTTGATGTTATGGCCAAATCATTTGCCAAAACATTATCGATTAAAACAGGAACACAACTCTCTGAACAAGAACAAGAAAGTTTAGTAAACAATTTATTTTCTTGCAAAGAGCCAACAGTTTCTCCTTCTGGAAAAGCAACTTTTAAAACGCTTACATTAAACGAAATAGATAATCTATTTAACAGCTAAAAATGAATAGAATTACAGACGCCATAAAACATCTAATTATTATAAATGCAATTCTTTTTATTGCACCACAAATTTTGCAATTAGATTTTACTAATGTTTTGGCATTGCATTTTCCAAGAAATGAACATTTTGGATTTTGGCAATATGTTACGCACATTTTTATGCACGGAAGCTTTTCTCATATACTATTTAATATGTATGGTTTATGGGCTTTTGGAACACCTTTAGAACAAATGTGGGGAAAGAAAAAGTTTTTCTTTTTCTATTTTTCTGCAGGAATTGGAGCTGGTTTAATTTACACATTGGTTAATTATTATCAGTTTAATGGTATTTATGAAATTTTTATAAATGCTGGTTTATCTGATTCAGAAGTAATCTCTATCTTAGAAATTGGTAGCACAAATGATCCTAGATTAGCAGAAGTAATTAATCAAGATCAGTTTAATAAAATTTGGTCATTGTATAATACACCTGCAGTTGGTGCTTCTGGTGCTGTTTACGGAATTTTAGTAGCTTTTGGCTTGTATTTTAAAGATGCCAAATTAGCATTGATATTTTTTCCTGTTCCTATTGCTGCTAAATACTTTATTCCTGTAATGATTTTAGGTGATTTATTCTTTGGAATGACAAAATATTCTATTGGAAATGTTGCCCATTTTGCACACGTTGGTGGTGCTTTAATAGGTTTTTTAATCGCTTGGTTCTGGAAAAAAAATCAATTTAAAGTAAATTAATGAGTATTATAAACGACATAAAAAAAAGATATACAAAAGGTAATATTGTAGAAAAATTAATTTTTATAAATATTACTGCATTTGTTATTACTATTTTGGTAAGTGTTGTTCAAGGTTTATATGAAGGACAAATCAATTGGCTTATAGATTGGTTTTCTTTAGACAATAATGTAAATGCTTTATTAAAAAAACCTTGGAGCATAATTTCTTACGGATTTTTACACGCCGATTTTATTCATATACTTATGAATTTAATGGTTTTGTATTTTATAGGTAATTTATTTCTTGAATATTTTACTCAAAAACAATTGCTTAGTTTTTATCTTTTAGGCACTTTTTTTGGAGGTATTTTTTACATATTTAGTCAGAGTTATTTTCCTTTATTTGATGGTGAATCCTCGATATTAATTGGTGCTTCTGCAGGCATTTCTGCCATTTTTATTGGTATTGCTACTTATATACCAAATTATCAATTAAAATTACGTTTTATAGGTTTTGTAAAACTTTGGTATTTGGCAGGTATTTGGATTGCTTTAGATGTTATTGGTTTAATTGGCAATAATGCTGGAGGTAATTTTGCACATTTAGGAGGTTCTTTATTTGGCTTTTTATACGTTACAAAAGCAAGTAATACAGAAATTAAAATTTTTGATAAACTTGCAAATCTTTTTAAAAAGAAAAAGAAATCGCCATTAAAAACGGTACATAAATCCAAAGTAAAAAAGAGTACTACTAACAATTTAAATCAGCAGCAAATAGATGCCATTTTAGATAAAATTAGTAAATCTGGTTACGATACTTTAACCAAAGCAGAAAAAGATTTTTTGTTTAGACAAGGCAAAAAATAGCTAAATATATTTACCCAGCGTGAAAAAGTTATCCTTTATAAATAAGCTTATTTATATCATCAATTCTTTGATGGCTGCTTGTTTGTTATTCTCTTATTTGCTGCCTTTTGTATCTCCAAAATCATTTCCTGCTTTTGCAATTTTAAGCTTATTAGTACCCATTTTAATTGTAATTAATATGATTTTTGTGGTGTATTGGATCATCAACTTAAAGAAACAATTTCTACTATCAACTTTAGTTTTAGTTATAGGTTGGTTTAGCATACCTTCTATTTATAAATTTTCTGATAAAGAGATTTCTAACAAAGAAGAGTTAAAAGTGATGAGTTATAATGTTAGAATGTTTAATTATTGGAACTGGATTGATGATAAAAATGTACTAGCAAACATCAATAATTTTGTCAAAAAAGAATCGCCAGACATTCTGCTTTTTCAAGAATTTTTCAATCAAAAAGGAATAAATTTTAATTATAAATACAAATATTTAAAACCTAGCAAATTAAATTCTAATTTCGGATTGGCCATTTACTCTAAATTTCCAATAATCAATAAAGGTTCTTTTGATTTAAAAAACACATCTAACAATATCATTTTTGCTGATATTTTAAAAAAGAAAGACACAATTAGAGTGTACAACATTCATTTACAATCTTTAGGATTAAACACAGATAAAGAAAATTTTGGTCAAGAAAATTCAGAAAAATTAGTAGCAAGATTGCAAGAAGGGTTTAAAGAACAAGCTGATCAAACTTCTTTATTTTTAGAACACGAAAAAAAATGGAATGGAAAAGTAATTGTTGCTGGCGATTTTAACAACACTTCCTATTCTTGGGTGTATAATCAAATATCCGAAGATAAAAAAGATGCATTTATTGAGGCTGGCAAAGGGTTTGGAAAATCTTTTAATTATTGGTTTCCT
Source organism: Polaribacter sp. M10 (assembly GCF_054968445.1). Lineage (NCBI taxonomy): Bacteria > Pseudomonadati > Bacteroidota > Flavobacteriia > Flavobacteriales > Flavobacteriaceae > Polaribacter > Polaribacter sp. M10. The sequence continues at coordinate 114,985 of NZ_JBSSBG010000005.1, read as the reverse complement.
ATGCGAATCGATTTTATTTTAACCGATGAAAATGCAGAAATTAATCAATTTACATGTTTTACAGAAAAAAATTCAGACCACTTCCCTATTCAAGCTAAAATAAATTGGTAGGAATCTTTATATTCGCATAAAGCTTTTAGTGCTATGAAACATTTTACAGTTGCAATTATTGGTAGTGGTCCTTCTGGAGCATCAACCGCATTTTACCTAGGCAAACAAGGAATTAACACAGTTATAATAGAAAAAGAAACCTTGCCAAGGTATAAAACTTGTGGTGGTGGCTTTGTAAATAGAGGTAAAAAAAACATGCCTTTTGATATTTCTGAAGTTGTAGAACGCGAATTTTGCCAAGTTGATACGTATTTTAACAATCACGAAAAATGTTATTATTCTAATAAAAAAGAACCCATAATTACAATGATTATGCGTGATGCTTTCGACAATTTAATTGTGAATAAAGCAAAAGAATTTGGAGTTACTTTATTAGAAGATCACAAATTGTTAAGTATTGATTTTACTAATGATAAATCCATTTTAAAAACTTCGCAAGGAGATATTTCTGCCAATTTTATTATTGCTGCTGATGGTGTTTTAAGTCCGACTGCAAAAATGGCGGGTTATAAAAATGATACCAGAAATTTAATACCTGCTTTAGAATATGAAGTTGAAGTTTCTAAAGAAGATTTTGATCGTCTTTCTAAAACTGCACGTTTTGATATTGATGCAGTGCCTTATGGTTATGCTTGGTGTTTTCCTAAAAAAAATCATTTGTCATTAGGAGTTTTAACTACTAAAAAAGGAAAAATCAACTTAAAAGAGTATTACAAAAAGTATTTAGAAACTTTAGGAATTAAAGAAATTGTAAAAGAAGATGCTCATGGTTTTCAGATTCCTTTAGCACCAAGAACAGATGGTTTTGTAAAGAACAATGTCTTTTTAATTGGAGATGCTGCCGGTTTTGCAGAACCCATTACTGCAGAAGGAATTTCTAACGCTATTTTAAGCGGAAAATATGTTGCTGAAGCGATTATTGAAAGCAATTTAGATCTAAATCTTGCTGAAAAAATTTACCTAGAAAAACTAAATATTAAATTGTTGCCTGAATTAAAATCGGGCGCTTTTTTATCTAAATTCTTTTATCACAATAATCCTGTTAGAAAGTATTTACTGAATAAATATGGCCAATATTTTAACAATATTATGGTCGATATTTTACATGGAGATCGTCCTTTTCCTACTAATGTTTCAGAAAAACTTAAAAATAAAATTAAGGAGAAATTTTTTTAAAATTGATAAATCATTTTTGATATTTACCTTTTTAAGTTCTAATAAAAATTAGGTGCTTTTTAATTTTTTACGCTTCATTTTCTCTTTATAATACCTTTTATCAGCAACATAAATTGTTTTAGAAACTTCAGCAAAAACAACAGTTTTATCTTTATTTGTTAGTTGAATATTCTTAATTAAATCAATTTCTTTGTTCTCAGAAACATCTTTTTTTATTTGATCAATTTCATCCGAAGTAAAAATAAAATCAACATAACAAGTTTCTTTTGCTGGTCTTTTAAATTTAATACTTGCAGCTTTGTCCCAAACCACATAATTTTTATCTAAAATGTTTAATAATTGAATCATAAAAATTGGATCTGTTGCAGAAAATAAACTTCCGCCAAAAATAGAACCTACATAATTGCTGTTTTTATAACTCAGTTTAATTTGAATCTGAACATTTAACAAATCTTCAGAAACGTTAATAATTCTTCCTGTAGATCTTCTGTACATAGGCGATAAGTTAAAACCGTATTTATAAATACTGCTTTTACTCATAAATTTTTCTAATACTTTCTGAATTTGTGCGTACATATATTATTGCTTAAAACCATATTCACGTTCCACTTTACAGATTCTTAACTGGTATTGTTTGTACCATTTTTCTCTGCCTAAATTTCTGGCTTCTGTATGTTCTATATTATTTTTCCAATGGGTAATATCTGCCAAAGTTTGCCAATAAGAAACAGTAATTCCTATTGTATTTCTTGCAGATTCTATTCCTAGAAAGCCTTTTTGTTCTTTTGCTAAAGCTTCTATTCTTTCAGCAGTTTCTAGATAATCTTCTAAATTATCATTTAAAATTGTGGTAAAAATAACAGCATAGTAAGGAGGTTTTAAAGTATCAACAATCATAATTCTAAAACGTATTTAGTTTCTGGCAATTTAATATCATCACTTATAAAATGCTTTACAATCTTAAACTTTAACTTTTCTAAAATCTTTGCTGATGCGATATTCTCATCTACACAATAAGCCACTAACTTTTTAATTCCTATTTGTTTACAATAGGCTATTGTTGCTTTGCAAACCTCAAAACCATAACCTTTATTCCAATATTTCTCTAAAAAACGATATCCTATTTCATCATCAATATTGTCTTTTACCAAAGCTAAAGTACCTACAAATTTTTGGTCTGATTTTCTTTCGATAGCATAAATCCAAAAATCGTTTAAATGCTTATTGTATCTAGAGATTAAATCTTTTAATTCCTTTTTATTTTCAGAAAGAGTTTTCGCTTCTCCTGTTGCATATTTTAAAACTGTAGGATTGCTTTCTAATTGATGAAAAGGTTCTAAATCCTCTAAATTCAGTTTTCTAATAAGTAGCCTTTGTGTCTCAAAAATCATCAATAATGTTGTAAATTTGCAGAATTAAAAAATCATTTTAATAAGCTTTATTTTAATAAAAAAATAGGGGTTATTAAAAAAATATAAAACCTCGATTATCGAGTAAATGTACAGGAATGATGGCAGATAAAAAAGTAGCTTTTTATACTTTAGGTTGCAAACTAAATTTTTCGGAAACCTCAACCATTGCAAGAAATTTTGTAAATGAAGGTTTTGAACGCGTAGATTTTACAGAAACAGCCGATATTTATGTAATAAATACTTGCTCAGTAACAGATAATGCAGACAAACGTTTTAAATCGATTGTAAAAAATGCATTAAAGAAAAACGATGAGGCTTTTTTAATTGCTGTGGGCTGTTATGCTCAATTAAAACCAGAAGAATTGGCTGCTGTAGATGGCGTAGATTTGGTTTTAGGTGCTACAGAAAAGTTTAATGTTACCAGTTATATTAACGATTTAACTAAAAATGATGTTGGTGAAGTGCATTCTTGCGAAATTGTTGATGCCGATTTTTATGTAGGTTCTTATTCAATTGGCGATAGAACTCGTGCTTTTTTAAAAGTACAAGATGGTTGCGATTACAAATGTACGTATTGTACAATTCCTTTAGCTCGTGGAATTTCTAGAAGCGATACTTTACAGAATGTAATAAACAATGCCAAAGAAATATCATCAAAAGGCATTAAAGAAATTGTTTTAACAGGTGTTAATATTGGCGATTATGGAAAAGGTGAATTTGGAAACAAAAAACACGAACATACTTTTTTAGAATTGGTAAAAGAATTGGATAAGGTTGATGGCATTCATCGTTTACGAATTTCATCTATAGAACCAAATTTATTAAAAGATGAAACCATAGAATTTGTTGCAAATTCAGATTCTTTTGTACCTCATTTTCATATTCCTTTACAATCTGGTAGTGATGATTTGCTAAAGAAAATGAAACGTAGATATCTACGTAAAACTTACACAGATAGAGTTGATAAAATTAAAGAAGTAATGCCAAATGCTTGTATTGGGGTTGATGTAATTGTTGGTTTTCCTGGAGAAACAGATGAACTATTTTTAGAAACCTACAATTATTTAAACGAGTTAGATATTTCTTATTTACACGTTTTTACCTATTCTGAAAGACCAAATACAGAAGCAGTAGATTTTGATGGTGTTGTACCTAAAAAAACAAGAGCAAAACGTAGTAAAATGTTACGTGGTTTGTCTGCTAAAAAAAGACGTGCTTTTTATGAATCGCAATTAGGAAATACGTTAACTGTTTTATTCGAAAATGAAAACAAAGAAGGTTATATAAACGGATTTACAGAAAATTACGTAAAAGTTAAAACTCCTTGGAATCCTGAATTAATAAACACTTTGCACACCATTACTTTAACAAATATTGATGATGATGGTTTGGTACGTTTCGATTTTGTAGAAGCTAAAGTAGCCTTATAACTTGGAATTAAACTTGTGCTTGGTAAACTGAATTGTATATTTTTAATTAATTGTTATGTCTAAAACTCATATTTATTTTATGCCTGGTTTAGCTGCAGGACCTGAAATTTTTGAAAACTTAACCCTTTCTAATGAGTTATATGAATTGCATTATTTAACTTGGAATGAACCCTTAAGTTTAGAAGAAAGTTTAAGTAGTTATACCAAAAGATTATCAAAAGAAATTAAACACGAAAACCCTGTTTTGGTTGGTGTTTCTTTTGGTGGGATTATAGTACAAGAAATAACAAAATTTATCGATGTTAAAAAGGTAATTATTATCTCTAGTGTTAAATCTCAAACTGAATTCCCAACTACTTTTCAATTTGCTAGTAAAAGCAAAATTTACAAATTATTCCCAACTCAGATTGTAACTAATTTTGAGACGTATTCTAAATATTTTATTGGCAAAACCTTAGAAAAGAAAGCCAAAATGTACAAGAAATACCTTTCTGTAAGAGGTGAAAATTATTTAAAATGGTCTATTGAAAATGTGCTTAATTGGAAACAGCAAATAGTTCTAGAAAACATTACACATATTCACGGAAGCAAAGATGAAATTTTTCCAATAAAAAATATAAATAATGCTATAGAAATTGAAAACGGAAATCATTCTATGATCATTTTAAAAGCTAAACAAATATCAAAAATAATTGAAGATACTTTAACTTTTTTAAACAAGTAGTATTAAGTATTTTTATGCTTTAAATTAAATTGATCATGAAAAAACCATTCAGAATTATATCTATATTAAGTATCATTTTTATTACAACTATCTTTATAAATGCCATAAATAAAGAAGAAATAGATCCTATTGCAAGCACTCATAAGTACTATAAAATTAAATCTTTAAAACTACCAGAAAACTTAAATTTGGCAGGCGAAAGAGTTCCTTTAGAAATACCTGATGTTAGAGAAAGAATGGAAAGAGAATTGTTAGTAAATACGTATTGGCAATCTAATGGTTTGTTACTAATTAAAAGAGCCAATAAATATTTTCCTGTATTAGAACCACTTTTAAGAAAATATGGTTTACCAGACGATTTTAAATTTTTAGCTTTAGCAGAAAGTGGGTTTATAGACGAAACCTCTAGTGTTGGTGCAGCTGGTATGTGGCATTTTATGAAACAAACTGGTAAAGAATTTGGTTTAGAAATTAATAAAAATGTTGATGAAAGGTATCACATAGAAAAATCTACCAAAGTTGCAGCAGAATATTTGATAAAATCTAAAGAGCGTTTTAATTCTTGGACATTGGCAGCAGCAGCTTATAATGCTGGGAATTATGGAATTTCTAGAAGATTAGAGGCACAAGAAGTAGACAATTATTACGATGCAAAACTTGCTGATGAAACTGAGCGTTATATTTTTAGAATTTTAGCCTTAAAAGAAATTATAAATAATCCTCAGAAATATGGTTTTGTTTTTGAAAAAGAAGATTTATATACAATTGAAAAAACGACAACTGTAAAAGTAGATACTGCAATTACAAATATTACTGCTTTTGCAAAAAAGTTTGGAATGAATTATAAGGAATTTAAAATTTTAAATCCTTGGTTAAGAGAACATCACTTAAATAATAAAAGCAGAAAATTGTACGAAATTAAAATACCTGCTAAGTAATTGAATCACATTAACGATTAATATTTAATTAAAGTTATCAAAAAATAACAAAGCTTATTTTTTACCTAATACATAAAACTAAAAAAGCCTATCAAAATTTTGATAGGCTTTTAGATAAAAATTTAACTAGTAATATATAATTATAAAACTCTTACGTTTACTGCGTTTAATCCTTTTCTTCCATCTTGTAAGTCGAATTCAACTTCATCGTTTTCACGAATTTCGTCAACTAATCCTGACACATGTACAAAATGTTCTTTGTTTGTTCCTTCTTCAGTGATAAATCCAAATCCTTTAGAATCATTGAAAAATTTTACGGTACCTTTATTCATTATAAAAAATTATTGTGTTGTTAAATTAATTCCTAACAACGTTTATTAAGTTGCAAATATAGTGCCAATAAAATTAGAAACACGTAAATATTTAATTTTCTTTTAATTAAATGCTTAAAGCTGATTAACAGTGGCTTTAACAGCAGTAAACTCGTTAATAATCTCTTCTAAAACTTGTTTAGCAGGTTTTATATCATGAATTAAGCCCGCAATTTGTCCTATTTCTAGTTCACCATTTTCTAAATCTCCTTCAAAAATTCCTTTTTTTGCTCTTGCTCTACCTAATAATTCTTTTAAATCTTCTTTTGATGGATTTTGTTGATACAATTCTTGTACTTCTTGGTAAAATTTATTTTTGATCAAACGTACAGGAGCCAATTCTTTTAGTGTTAAATGTGTATCACCATCTTTTACATCAACAATAATATTTTTAAAATTGATGTGAGCCGAAGATTCTTCTGTGGCAGCAAATCTACTACCAATTTGTACACCATCTGCACCTAAAACCATAGCTGCCAGCATTCCTTTTCCTGTTGCAATTCCGCCTGCAGCAATAACAGGAACATTTAAAGCTTCTTTAACCATAGGTATTAAAGTAAAAGTTGTGGTTTCTTCTCGTCCATTATGTCCACCAGCCTCAAAACCTTCGCAAACAACTGCATCTACTCCTGCTGATTCAGCTTTTAAAGCAAATTTTACAGAACTCACAACGTGCACAACTGTAATCCCTTTTTCTTTTAAAAAGGAAGTCCAAGTTTTTGGGTTTCCTGCTGATGTAAAAACAATTTTGACTTCTTCTTCAACAATAATATTCATGATTTCCTCAATTTGAGGATATAACATGGGCACATTTACGCCAAAAGGTTTGTCTGTTGCTTTTTTACATTTCTGAATATGTTCTCTTAACACATCAGGATACATAGAACCTGCACCAATCAAGCCTAAACCACCTGCATTAGAAACTGCAGAAGCTAGCCTCCATCCAGAAACCCAAACCATTCCTCCTTGTATGATTGGGTATTTAATATTAAAAAGTTGCGTGATTTTATTTGTCATAAAACGAGGTTACGAAATAACTCCAGATCCTAATAATTCTTCATTTTTATACCAAGCTACAAATTGCCCTTCTTGTATGGCAGACTGTTTGTTATCAAACTCTACATACAAACCAGCATCAACTTTGTGTAAAGTAGCATTTTCTAATTGCTGTCTGTATCTAATTCTTGCCTCAACTTGCATTGTTTCTCCAGATTTTAAGATTAAATCTTCACGAATCCAATGCATTTCATCATTAGAAACAAACAAAACATTTCGATATAAACCTGGATGATTTTTACCTTCTCCTGTATAAATTACATTTTTATTTACATCAGTTTCTATAACATACAAAGCTTCTTTTGTACCACCAACATTTAATCCTTTTCGTTGTCCTTTTGTAAAATAATGTGCTCCTTGATGTTTACCCACAACTTTTCCATCTTCTTTATGGTAAGAAAATTTAGTTGCATAATAAGCGAGTTCTGCTTCTTTGTTTTCAAACTTTGGAGCTGATTTTGTGTATTGTTCAAAATCAACAGGAATTGAAACAATATCTCCTTCTTTGGGTTGTAATTTTTGTTGTAAAAATTCTGGCAAACGTACTTTACCAATAAAACACAAACCTTGAGAATCTTTCTTTTCTGCTGTAATTAAATCTGCTTCTTTGGCAATTTCTCTAACTTCTGGTTTGGTTAATTCGCCAATTGGGAATAAGGCTTTTGCCAATTGTTCTTGCGATAATTGACATAAAAAGTAAGATTGATCTTTATTATTGTCTTTACCTGCTAGTAATTTATACACAGGTTTACCATCAATTTGTTCCTCTCCTTTTCTACAATAATGACCAGTAGCTACATAATCTGCACCAAGTTTTAGAGCAATGTCCATAAAAACATCGAACTTAATTTCTCGATTACAAAGTACATCAGGATTTGGGGTTCTACCTTTAGAATATTCATCGAACATATAATCTACAATACGCTCTTTGTATTGTGCACTTAAATCTACTACTTGAAAAGGAATACCTAATTTTTCTGCAACAATCATGGCATCATTAGAATCTTCTAACCAAGGGCATTCATTAGAAATGGTAACAGAATCATCGTGCCAATTTTTCATAAAAAGCCCAATAACTTCATACCCTTGTTCTTTTAATAAATGTGCTGTTACACTAGAATCTACTCCACCAGAAAGACCAACAACTACTCGTTTCATTTTTTAATTTTGAGGTTGCAAAGTTACGACTTTGTAAGTGAACTATAAATTGAAAGAATTGATGGATTTATTGTAAAAATTGATGCATTAAATTTGTAGTACTTGTGAATGATTTATCAACATCCAAATAAAAAATGGACTATTAGTTTTTATTAATTTTCTTTTTTGTAAATGTTTTCTTTTTCTTAAACCCTTCATCAGAAGCCATTTCACCATCTAAATAATACTCCCATTTACCAACTCTTTTTCCATCTTTGTAAACTCCTTTTTCTTTTAACAAACCAGTTAATTCAAAGTATTTGGCAACTCCATTAGGCTTTCCATTTTTATACATCAATTCTTCGATTAAGATTCCCTTGCTTGTATATTTTTGCGATAATCCATTTTTTAAACCGAATTTATAAATAGAAATTTCTGCAGGTTTTCCATTCGGATAATAATTAATTAATTCACCATCTAATTTACCATCAACATAAAACTCTTTAGACAATAATTTACCATCAGTAAAAAAATACTTCCACTCGCCTACTCTTTTTTTTCCGATAAAAACACCTTTACTTTTTAAAACTCCGCTAACAGTATAAAAGGAAACATCTATAGAATCGCTTGTGGCAGAGAATTTTTTAATAATAGTTGGGTTTTTAGAATCTGTGATATCATAAAATTTAAAAACACCAACTTCTTTTCCGTTTACAAACTGACCTGTATAACGAATTCTTTTATTTGGGTAGTATTTTTTCCAGAGTCCAGTTCTCTGTTTATTGGCATTAAATTGATTTATTTTTTGGGCATTACATTCTTTACTTGTAAAAAAGCAAGCAAAAAACACGAATACAAAGCTTAGTCTTTTTATATTTAGCATTACAGAAATTTTAGAGTAAATATACATTAATCAAACCAAAAATGAGCATTAATTTTTTAACAGCACAGCTTAATAATATGGCCAATCCTAAAAGGGAAAACCGAGAAACAGTAGCAGATATTGTGTTAGAAAATCAAAATTTATTTAAAGACTTAGTAACGCTAACATTTAAGGTAGATGATAAAATTTCTATAAAAGCAGCATGGATTTTAGAATGGATTTGTACCCATCATCAATTAGATTGGATTTTACCGCATTTAGATCAATTTACAAAAAATATTGGTCTTGTTTATTTTGATAGCGCTACAAGACCATGTGCCAAAATATGCGAACATTTGGCCAATACTTATTATGCAAAAACACCTAATGAAGTGCAAGTTACGCTTACAGAAAAACACATCAATACTATTATAGAAACTGGTTTCGATTGGCTTATTACACCACAAAAAATAGCAGTTAGAGCCTATACTATGAATACTTTATATCTTTTTGGATTAGACAAAGATTGGGTGCATCCTGAATTAAAACATTTAATAGAAACTAAAATTATTCACGAAAGTAAAGGCACAAAAGCGAGAGGAAAACATATTCTAACATTGATAGAAAAACATCAAAATTCTGGTTCTTAAATCTGTTAAAATACCTATTTTTGCAATTCACAATCAAATTAAAATGAACTTAACACAATTAAATGCCATCTCTCCTATTGATGGTCGTTACAGAGGTAAAATTTCTAAACTTGCAAACTATTTTTCTGAAGAAGCTCTAATAAAATACAGAGTTCGTGTAGAAATTGAATATTTTATTGCTTTGTGCGAAGTTCCTTTGCCACAATTGGCTGATTTTAATACAGATTTATTCGAAGATTTACGTAAAATTTATACTGATTTTACAACCGAAGATGCTCAAAAAATAAAAGATATCGAAAAAATTACCAATCATGATGTAAAAGCGGTTGAGTATTTTATAAAAGAAAAATTCGATGCTTTAGGTTTACAAAAAGATAAAGAATTTATACATTTTGGATTAACATCTCAAGACATCAACAACACTGCAATTCCTTTATCTATTAAGGAAGCTATGAATGATGTTTTTGTACCTCATTATTTTGAAGTTGTAGAAAAATTGCAAGAATTGGTAATTGAATGGAAAGATATTTCTATGTTAGCAAGAACGCATGGTCAACCAGCATCGCCAACAAGATTAGGAAAAGAAATTGACGTTTTTGTTGTTCGCTTAAAAGAACAATTTAATTTATTGAATGATATACCAAGTGCTGCCAAATTTGGTGGTGCAACTGGTAATTTTAATGCCCATAAAGTAGCTTATCCAAATATCGATTGGAAAGCTTTTGGAACGGAGTTTGTGCAAGAAAAATTAGGTTTACAACACTCATTTCCTACAACTCAAATTGAGCATTATGATCATATGGCTGCTTTGTTTGATACTTTAAAACGTATCAATACAATTATCATAGATTTAGACAGAGATTTCTGGACGTATGTTTCTATGGATTATTTTAAGCAAAAAATTAAAGCAGGTGAAGTGGGTTCTTCTGCAATGCCACACAAAGTAAACCCTATCGATTTTGAAAATTCTGAAGGAAACTTAGGAATTGCAAATGCCATTTTTGAACACTTATCTGCAAAATTACCTATTTCTCGTTTACAAAGAGATTTAACTGATAGCACTGTTTTAAGAAACGTTGGTGTGCCTTTTGGACATACAATTATTGCGTTTACATCTACCTTAAAAGGATTGAACAAATTATTGTTAAATAAAGAAAAATTTGAACAAGATTTAGAAAATAATTGGGCTGTTGTAGCAGAAGCAATTCAAACTATTTTAAGAAGAGAAGCGTACCCAAATCCTTATGAAGCCTTAAAAGGATTAACGAGAACTAATGCAAAAATCAATCAAAATTCTATTGCTGATTTTATAGACACTTTAGAGGTTTCTGATGACATTAAAGCAGAATTAAAAGCAATTACACCAGCTAATTATACTGGTATATAAATTTATAGGATGCAAGAAAAAAGAACTAAAAATATAAGGAATAGTAATTATAACAGAAATCAATTCTTTGGCAGAAAAGCTTCTATTGCTTTGCTATTTATGGTGTTTACTTCTGTTTTCTTTTTGTCTTGTAAACCTGCAACAAAAGATACCTCTAATCGATTTAAAGAAGGTGTTTTCGAAATTCCTGCGGGTAAAGATTTTGTAAAAGAAACCATTATCAGAAAAGATAGTATTCAGATTAGTAAATATGGAGATCAAATAGATACGTTATCTATTGAATGGAAAAACAATTTCTTTTACACTCTAAAATACATCAATCCAAAAAATAGCTTGCAAAAAGATCCAATGTTTATCCAAATAAACAAGTTTAGAGAAAACTCTTACGATTTTACAGTTAAAATTGGTTTCTCGAAATTTAAAAAAACGGGTACTGTAATTAAAGTAAAATAAATGGAAATATTTTTACAAGTAGAAACTTGGGTTTCTTTGCTAACACTTACCTTTCTAGAAATTATTTTAGGAATAGATAATATTATCTTTATTTCTATTTCTGCCAATAAACTACCAGAAAATCAGGTTAAAAAAGCCACTTTATTAGGTTTGGCTTTGGCAATGATTACCAGAATTGCATTACTGTTTAGTGTATCTTATTTAATAGCTTTAAAAGATCCTTTTTTCTCAATAGATTTAGGTTGGTTTAAAACGGGTTTAACAGGTCAAAGTATCATTTTATTTTTAGGAGGTATTTTTTTATTGTACAAAAGCACCAAAGAAATAAGAGAAAAAGTAGAACATACTAACGAAGAACAAATACTAAAATCACCAAAAGTAGTTTCTTTTAAAAGTGTAATTTTTCAAATTATTTTAATTGATATCGTTTTTTCTTTTGATAGTATTTTAACAGCTGTTGGTATGACCAATGGTATTAATGGCGCATTAATTATCATGATAATTGCTGTAATTGTCTCTATTATAATTATGATGATTTTCTCTCAACCCATCAATAAATTTGTCAATAGAAATCCAACAATACAAATGTTAGCTCTCTCGTTTTTAATTTTAATTGGGTTTATGTTAATTACAGAAGGTGCACATTTATCACATACCAAATTTTTTAACAAAACTGTAGGTGCTATTCCTAAAGGATATTTGTACTTTGCGATTGCTTTTTCATTAGGTGTAGAATTATTGAATTTAAAAGCACGTAAAAAGAAGAATTAGGATCAAACAGACACAAAAACATATTAGTCTTTTATTAATAGTAATATTTTTCTTACCAATTACTATTAACGCAGCTCATGATTTAATGAATCATAAGCATGCTGTCTGTACTTCTAAAATAGTAAAGCACGTACATCAAAAAGATATTAATTGTAATCTGCATTTAATCAAACAAAGTCATGTTTATTTAAACACAAATTACGAGGAAATACCTACCAATACTGAAAATTCTGATGATTATAGTATTCAGTATTATTTTTTAAAAAATCATTCTCAATTATCATTTTTATTAAGGGGACCACCCATAAGTATTTAAATTCAAGACTATTAATTTAAATTACTTTAAAATTAACAATGATAAAATTATTCTGTTATTGTGTAATTGTACTGTGCATGTGCACAAATACAATAGCACAAGAATGCCAATATACGTTTAAAGGAAAGGTAACTGACTTTCATAACAATACATCAATTTTTGGTGCATCTGTTCACATAAAAAATTTAAACAAATATACTTCTACCAATGAAAAAGGAGAATTTGAGTTTAAGGGCTTATGTTCGGGTACATTAATTATTGAAGTACAACACATTGCTTGTGAAACCCAAAATTTAACAATTACAATACAAGGAGATTTGTATAAAGAAATCTTGTTAGAACATCATTTAGAAGAACTAAATGAAGTTGTTGTAACCACAAATTTTAAAACAGAAGTTACCAGTATAGAACAATCTATTAAGAAAAATGATTTAGAAGGTTTTTCTGATAAATCTTTAGGCGATGCTTTAAAAAACGTAAGTGGTGTATCTTCTTTAAACACTGGTAATACTATTGTAAAACCTATGATTCATGGTTTACACAGTAGTAGACTTTTACTTATTAACAATAATGTAAGAATGTTCGACCAAGAATGGGGAGATGAACACGCACCCAATGTAGATATTAATGCTAGTGATAGAATTAATGTTATAAAAGGTGCAAATACGTTAAAATATGGTAGTGATGCTATTGGAGGTTTAATTTTAATTAAACCTAAAAAATATGCTATTAAAGATAGCCTTTTTGGCAGCTCTTTGGTATCATTTAATTCTAATGGTTTGGGTGGCAATATAACTTCAGAACTTATAAAAACTTACAATTCTGGTTTTTATGGTAAAATTCAGATGAATTATAAGCAATTTGGAGATTTTAAAGCACCTGATTATTACCTAACTAATAGCGGAACAAAAAGCATAAATGCATCCTTTAGATTGGGTTACAATAGTTTCGAAAAAGGTTTTGATGCGTATTATAGTGTTGTAGATAATGAGTTTGCTATTTTACAATCATCTCACATTGGTAATGTAAATGATTTGGTAAACGCTATAAACAGTCAAGAACCAAGAATTATTGAAGATTTTTCTTATGATATAACTTTTCCAAAGCAATCTATTTTACATCATTTAGGAAAAATAGAAGCATACAAACGCTTTAAAGGTTTTGGAAAATTAACAGTTCAATACGATTTTCAAATTAATAGACGAAAAGAATTTGATTTACGAAGAGGAGATTTAAGTAATACTCCTGTTATCGATTTACGATTATTTACTAACAGTTTACAGTCTGATTTAAACATAGATTATTCAGATAATTTAAAGTTAAATACGGGTATTTTAGCACGTTATCAACAAAATGATGCCATATCTGGTACAGGTACAAGTCCTTTAATTCCTGATTATGATAAATATGATTTTGGTACTTATATAATAGGAAATTATGACTTGAATGAATCTACTGAATTCAGTGCAGGAGTTCGTTATGATTTTTCTAGAATAGATGCCAACAAAGATTATAATGTTACAGATTGGCAAGAGACTTATAATTATGATGAAATTTTCCCTGAATTTGAAAATGGAGAAATTGATGGAACAGATATTCCAACAAATCCGAATTTTTCTTACCACAATATTTCAACAAGCTTAGGTTTCTCGAAACAATTTGATAATAATCTGTCGTTATTAGTAAATTATGGTTTGGCATCAAGAGTACCAAATCCATCAGAATTATTTAGTGATGGTTTGCATCATAGTGCTGCTAGAATAGAAATTGGGTTACTTACCATAGAAAAAGAAACAGCCAATAAATTTGCCATTTCTTTAGAGAAGAAATCAGACAATTTTGGTTTTTCTGTTAGCCCTTATTTTAAGGATATTCGTAATTACATTCAATTAATCCCTGTGGGAATTACAACAACAATAAGAGGCGCATTTCCTGTTTGGCAATACAACCAGATTAATGCACAGATTTTTGGGGTTGATATAGATGTAAACAAGAAAATTAACAGCAAGTTCGATTATAAAGGAAGTTTAAGCTTATTAAAAGGAACAAATATTTCTGAAGATATTCCTTTAATTCATATGCCAGCTGCTAATTTTAGCAACCGTATTTCGTACACAAATAATCAGTTAAACAACCTAAAAATAAGTTTAACACACAAAACAGTTTTACAACAAAAACGATACCCAGATTACAATTTTTACACATTTAATGCTATTGCGCAAGAAGATGTATTTGTAGACATTAGTTCTACACCACCTGCTTATTCATTATTTGGTTTAAATTCTTCTGCTGAATTTAAAGCTTTTAAAAAAGGAAGTATTCAACTAGATTTTAATATCGAAAATTTATTTAATGTGTCTTACAGAGAACACTTAAATAGATTAAGATATTTTGCTGATGAATTAGGCAGAAATTTTAATTTAAAAATAAAAATAAAATATTAAACACTCTATTATGAAAAATTCAAATACAACAATAAAAACAATTAAACTTTTAGCCATTTTATTTATTTCGGCATTAACTTTTACTGCATGTTCTGATGATGATCATGATGATGATGATCACGATCATGAAGAAGAATTAATTACTACAGTTAATTACACATTAACTGATGGTACAGATACATTTACTTTAACTTTTCAAGATTTAGATGGCGAAGGTGGAGAAGATGGAAGTTATTCTGATGCTGTTATTTTATCTGCAAATACAACTTATACAGGTGTTTTACAGTTACTAAATGAAACTGTAAATCCTGCAGATGACATTACTGTAGAAGTTAAAGATGAAGGTGATGAGCACGAATTCTTTTATTCATCTAACATTTCAGGAGTTTCTGTTACAAAAACAGATACAGATGGTGATGGAAACCCAATTGGAATTGAAACTACACTCACAACAGGAGATGCTGGAGTTGGTACGTTAACAATTGTGTTAAAACATGAACCAACAAAACCAAATGATGATACTGCTGACAATGCAGGAGGTAGTACAGATGTTGAAGTAACTTTTGCAATTTCTGTTCAATAATACAAGAACTTACAAATATTTAAAAAAGTGCTGGTTTACAGCACTTTTTTTTATCTCACATATTTTGTTTTCTTTAAAGTGCTTAAGATTATTAAAGCTGCTAAAAAGAAAAAAGCCAAACACAAAACACTCCATTGCATAGAGTCTGTTATGGCATACAAAATACCGTAAACTGCTGTTCCTAAAACTATGGCTATTTTTTCGGTAACATCATAAAAACTAAAATATGTAGCATGATCTTCGGTTTCTGGCAATAATTTAGAGTAGGTAGATCGTGTTAAAGATTGAATTGCTCCTAGAACCAGACCTAAAACTGCACCTAAACTGTAAAAATAAAGAGAAACATTAGGTAGGTCTTTATGCAATAAAAAAGCACAGAAACAAACTACCATCCAAATTACAATGGTTAATTTTAAGGCATAAAAATTCCCTTTTTTACCTGATAATCTAGAGAACAAAAAAGCACCTAAAATAGCTACAACCTGAATTAATAAAACTGTAATAATTAAATCGATTGTTTCTAAACCCAATTCTGTAGATCCAAAAATAGTAGCCAATAAAATAATAGTTTGCACCCCAACACTTAATAAAAAGAAAGCAATTAAAAACTTTTTTAAAGTAGGGTAATTCGCAATTTCTTTTGCCACTAATTTTAACTCTCTAAACCCTTTCCATATATAATCTTTTTCTGGTTTTTTATTGTACAAATCATTAGGCAAACGTTTAAAAGTAACTTGTGCAAAACCTAGCCACCACAAACCTACCATAACAAAAGAAATTCGAGAAGCCAATCCAGAATCTAAACCAAACAAATCTGGCATTTGAATCATAATTAAATTGATAACTAACAAGATTATAGAACCAACATAACCATAAATAAATCCTTTAGCACTTGCTTTATCTTGTTGCTCAGGATGTGCAACTTCTGGCAAATAAGCGTTATAAAAAACCAAACTTGCCCAAAAACCAATACTTGCTAAAATGGTAAAAACAATACCAATCCAAACTGTGTCTAATCCATCAAAAAAATACAAACTCATTACAGATAAACTTCCTAAAAAACAGAAAAACTTCATAAATTTTTTCTTGCTTCCTGTATAATCTGCAATTCCTGATAAAATGGGTGAAATAAAAGCAACCACTAAAAAAGAAAAAGACAAAGCATAACTGTATAAACTATCTGGATGACTCCATTCCATGCCTAAAAAAGTAACAATTTTACCTTCTGTAACTGCACTATAATACAAAGGAAAAACAGCTGTGCTGATTACTAAAGAATACACCGAATTTGCCCAATCATAAAAAGCCCAAGCATTAATTAATTTCTTATCACCTATTTTTAACATAAAATTTATTTTATAAAAAAACCGTTCAAAATAAAATCTTTGAACGGTTACAATATAGGGAAACTATTTGTTTCTATTTTATTTTACAACGCCATTTGCATTATATTGAGCTGCATATTTTTTTGCAGTAGGCAAATATGTTCTAAGATCTTGTATTCTAGATTCGTTAGACGGGTGTGTACTTAAAATTTCTGGTGTAGAACCTCCTCCAGAATTTTGACTCATTCTAACCCATACTTCAGCAGCCTCAATTCCATCATAACCAGCCATAATCATAAAAACCAAACCTAACCTGTCAGCTTCTTGTTCATGAACTCTACTAAATTTTAACATTCCTAAACCAGAACCAATACCAAAAGCAGTATTCCAAATTTGTTGACTTTTAGCATCTTTACCAGATGTACCTAAAGCCACAGCCAAACCACCTATTTGTTGCAATTGCCCTTGAGACATTCTTTCTTGACCATGTTTTGCAAATGCATGTGCAACCTCGTGTCCCATAACTGCTGCTACTCCATCTTCATTATCACAAATTGGCATAATACCCGTATAAAAAACCACTTTTCCACCAGGCATACACCAAGCATTTACAGTTTTATCTTCTATTAAATTAAATTCCCATTTATAAGAATTAGCTTCTGCAACCATATTATTTGCTCTCATAAAACGATCTACAGCCGCAGAAATATTTTTACCAACGTTTTTTACTTGGTTGGCCATTTCTCTATTGGTAGATAATTTATTCTCTTCTAAAAAACTATTATATTGAGCAAAACTTGCAGGTAAAACTTGAGCATCGCTTACAAAATTAACTCGTTTTCTTCCTGTAATTGGTACTGTACTACATTCAGTAAAAAGAAAAACTGCGACTACTAAAACTATTATTTTTTTCATTATTTGATACTTTTTGGTTCTTATTTTAAGACACTTTTGCAATAATTTAGTCACTATTACCTAAAATTATTTTTTTAAATTTAAGTAATCTATTTAAATCTAGAAAATTGTTTTTAATAATATTGTAAGGTTAATCATTTATAATCGTCTAAATTGATAGTACTAAAAGATTTATATTCTTATTGATAATAGGTATGATACAAATTAAATTTATGAAAAAAGTAGCCACTCTTTTAATGTTATTCTTGATGATAAGCTGTGTTGGAAACGCACAAAACTCATCAAAAGAAAAAAAGAAAACTTATAAAATAAGCAAAACAAATGCTGAATGGAAAGAATTGCTATCTCCATTAGCGTATTATGTTTTACGCGAATCTGGTACAGAAAGAGCCTTTTCGAGTCCTTTAAATGACAATCACCAAAAAGGGACTTTTGTTTGTGCTGCTTGTAAAACTCCTTTATATAAATCTGAACATAAATACGATTCTGGTTCTGGTTGGCCTTCTTTTGATAGAGCTATAAAGGAAAATGTAGAATTAGATGTTGATTATAAAATTGGTTATGCCAGAACAGAACTAAAATGCAATACTTGTGGTGGGCATTTGGGGCATTCTTTTGATGATGGGCCTCGAGAAACTACTGGCAAACGTCATTGTATAAATGGAGCTGCTTTAGAGTTTGTAGCTAAAAAATAATTCTGCTGGACAAAATATTTCTAATATTTTTTAAAAAACCTATACTAATTTTTAAAATGAAGTGTAGTTTTTTTGAGTTTAAAAGAAAAAACATCTAATATTTTTAATTCTAAATTGAAGTTCTAATTAATTTTCATACTTTTAAGATTGTATTCTTATGTAAATGAATAAAATCATTAAAAAACCTCAGTATTACTTTTTTGCGTTAATTCCTGTCTATATAATTATTGGATTAATAAAAAGAAACACTCCCATAGATATTAATATTAGCTACATCAATTATTTAATAAATGTAGATTTTTGGTGTTACGTTTCTGCCCTTTATTTTAGTTTGATTGGTCTGAATTACGTAGCCTTAAGTTGGGCTAAAAAGAATCCAAAAAACTGGTTAATACTGTTGCACATTGTCTTACAAACTTTATCTATAATTCCATTTATTTACGCTGTTTTAAGGTTAGATGAACAAGGATTATTAAAAGGCGATCAATTTTTAGGAATTCTAAATTTAGAAAGTGTTTTAATTTTCTCGTTTTTCTTGTTTCTACTCTCCAACTTTGTACATTTAGTAATCTTTTTTACTAGTTTATTTTTAAAAAGAGATTAAGTATATTAATTTTTTATAAGAGAGCAGTTATATTTATATTTGTGTTTCGAAAAAAATGAATACAAATTATGTTCAATAATTTAAGTGATAAATTAGATAAAGCCTTACACACCTTAAAAGGTCATGGGCAAATTACAGAAATTAATGTTGCAGAAACTTTAAAAGAAGTTAGAAGAGCTCTTTTAGATGCCGATGTTAACTTTAAGATAGCCAAAGATTTTACAAAGAAAGTTCAGCAAAAAGCCATTGGTCAAGATGTATTAACTACATTAAATCCTGGGCAATTAATGGTAAAGTTGGTTAAAGACGAACTTACTGAATTAATGGGTGGAGAAACTGTAGGTATAAATTTAGGAGGCTCACCTACTGTAATTTTAATGTCTGGTTTACAAGGTTCTGGTAAAACAACTTTTTCTGGTAAACTGGCAAATTACCTTAAAACTAAAAAATCTAAACAAGTTTTATTAGTAGGTTGTGATGTGTACAGACCAGCTGCCATAAATCAATTACAAGTTGTTGGAGAACAAATTGGTGTAGAAGTTTACGCAGAAGTGGGCAACCAAAATCCTGTAGAAATTTCTCAGAATGCCATAAAACACGCCAAAGCAAATGGTAAAAATGTTGTTATTATAGATACTGCTGGTCGTTTGGCTGTAGATCAAGAAATGATGACAGAGATTTCTAACATTCATAAAACTGTAAATCCACAAGAAACTTTATTTGTGGTAGATTCTATGACTGGGCAAGATGCTGTAAATACTGCAAAAGCATTTAATGATATTTTAAATTTTGAAGGTGTTGTACTTACAAAATTAGATGGTGATACCAGAGGTGGTGCAGCTTTATCTATTAAATCTGTGGTTGATAAACCAATTAAATTTATTGGTACTGGAGAAAAAATGGAAGCTATTGATGTTTTTCATCCAGATCGTATGGCAGATCGTATTTTGGGAATGGGAGATGTTATTTCTCTTGTAGAAAGAGCTCAAGATCAATATGATGAAGAAGAAGCTAGAAAACTACAAAAGAAAATTGCTAAAAATCAATTTGGTTTCGACGACTTTTTAAGTCAGATTCAGCAAATCAAAAAGATGGGTAGCATGAAAGATTTAGTAGGCATGATACCTGGTGCAGGAAAAGCAATGAAAGATGTTGATATAGATGATGATGCTTTTAAAGGTATTGAAGCAATAATTCATTCTATGACACCATCAGAAAGAAGCACACCATCTACCATAAACTCTAGTCGAAAAAAACGAATTGCAAAAGGTTCTGGAACATCAATACAAGAAGTAAACCAGTTAATGAAGCAATTTAACCAAATGAGCAAAATGATGAAAATGATGCAAGGTGGTGGTGGTAGAAAGATGATGCAAATGATGAAAGGAATGCGTTAAAATCAATTATGAATTACGAATTTTAAATTTTTCAATATCTGAAATTTTTAATTCATAATTCTAAATTTAAAATTCGTAATTACATATATGACACTTTTAGACGGAAAAAAGACATCAGCCGACATTAAAGAAGAAATAGCTTTAGAAGTTAGAGATTTAAAAAATAACGATCATAAACCTCCTCATTTGGCTGCAATTATTGTGGGTAATGATGGCGCAAGTATCACCTATGTAAACGCAAAAGTAAAAGCTTGCGAAAGAGTAGGTTTTGAATCTACTTTAATAAGACTTTCTGAAGATATTACTGAAGAAGAATTATTAAATGAAATTGCCATTTTAAATATTGATAATGATATTGATGGTTTTATTGTACAATTGCCTTTGCCTAAACACATAGATGAACAAAAGGTTATTATGGCTGTAGATCCTGATAAAGATGTTGATGGTTTTCATCCAACAAATGTTGGAAAAATGGCATTGAATTTACCAACTTTTATTTCTGCCACTCCTTTCGGAATTTTAGAGTTATTAGACAGATATAATGTAGAAACTTCTGGTAAACATGTTGTGGTTTTAGGAAGAAGTCATATTGTCGGTAGCCCAATGAGCATTCTTTTATCACAAAAAAGAAAAGTAGGTAATGCAACAGTTACCATGTGCCATAGTAGAACTAAAAACTTAAAAGAAATTACTTTACAAGCGGATATAATTGTAGCTGCTATTGGTATTCCTGAGTTTTTAAAAGCTGATATGGTTAAAGATAATGTAACTGTAATAGATGTTGGTATAACAAGATTGGCAGATCCAAGTAAAAAAAGTGGCTTTAGATTAGTAGGTGATGTTGCTTTTAATGAGGTTGCTGCAAAATCTGAATACATTACTCCAGTTCCTGGTGGAGTTGGACCAATGACGATTGCTATGCTGTTAAAGAATACATTATTAGCAAACAAAAGAAGAAATAAAATTTAAATTTAATTAAAACAAAAAAAGCGCTTTCTATATCTAGAAAGCGCTTTTTTAAATTTTATTATTTATTGTTTTAGTAGATGTCTGGATTTAAATAATCTGGTAAAGTAGGATTATTAGGATCACTAAAATCATTTGTTGGATCTCCATCATTATTTGCATCTTCATCTTTGGTTAAAACACCATCTCCATCATCGTCTGTATCTAAATAATTTGGCAATCCGTTTTCATCTGTATCATCGTTAGAAACGTCTCCATCACCATCTAAATCTTCATAAAAGGTACCAACATTATCATTATCATGATCTGTATCTTTTACTAAATCTAATAATTCGATATAAAAAAGTAAATTAGTATCTACTAAAGAACTTGTTTGATTTGCAGTTACAGAAGATGGGTATCCTAAACCAGAAGGAATAAATAAAACTCCTTTTCCTCCATTTAAAAAAGTAACTGGTCCATTAAACGCCCCTCCAGTGTCTGGATCTTTCTTTAAAGAACCTCCTTTAAAATATTGAAATCCATAAGACCAACCTCTAACAGTTGATAATAAATTTAGCCAAAGACCAGTTGTATTACCATCAAAATAAGTATCACTAAAAGTTGAACCAGACATTGTTTTACCAGAATATTTTACAAAAACAGAATCTACTTTTGTTGGGTATCCTTTATCAAAATCAGGTGATGGATCTCCTTCTCTAGCTACATAAACGTATAATTTATAATCAATATCATTTTCTGTAACAGATAAGGTTTTTAAATTGCTATCGCTAATTAGTGCAGTTTCGTTTGCTGTAATGGCTTTTACAGAATCTACACTAAAATCGTAATAATGATTGCTTAAAAACTTTACTAAAGAATCGCCATCTGAAATTGCTAATGCTTCATGATCTACATCATCAAAAGGATTAGTAAAAAAATTATCATCACCACAAGCATAAATAATAGTAGATAATATTATTATTACAAGTGCATTTTTTATTTTACTCATTTAATCATAAATTTTGTGGGCGCAATTTACCATTTTTATACCTTTGTAAAAAGACAAATTATGGATTTTAACTGTTTTTATGAGAATTGATAAATACTTATGGTGTATACGTACTTTTAAAACAAGAAGTTTAGCAACAACCGCTTGTAAAAAAGGACAGGTTAAGATTGATAATAAAAACATAAAACCATCAAAAGAAATCTTTGGTGGCGAACTTATTTTAGTAAGAAAAAATCAAATAAATTATCAAATAAAAGTTTTAGATTTACCAGAAAGTCGTGTTGGTGCTAAGTTGGTAGATTTGTATAGAAAAGATATTACGCCTAAAGAAGAGTTTCAAAAAAATGAGCTTTTAAAATATGCCAAAGATTATTATCGTAAAAAAGGAACTGGAAGACCAACTAAAAAAGATAGACGAGATATAGACGGATTTACTGAAGATACAGAAAACTTATGATTACAGAAGGAAATATTATTTTAGATACAGTACAAATAAATCAAAAAATTAGAAGAATTGCCTATCAAATTTATGAAAGCAACAGCAATGAAAAAGAGGTAATTATTGCTGGTATAATTGGTAATGGTTTTATTTTTGCTGAAAAATTAGTAGAAATTTTAAATGAAATTTCTCCCCTTAACGTTACCATTTGTAAAGTAACAATCAATAAGAAAAAACCTTTAGAACCTATTTCAACTTCATTAAACGTTAATGAATATAAAAATAAGCCTTTGGTTTTAGTAGACGATGTTTTAAACTCAGGCACAACCTTAATCTATGGTGTAAAACATTTTTTAGATGTGCCTTTAAAAAGATTTAAAACAGCAGTTTTGGTAAATAGAAATCATAAAAAATACCCAGTTAAGGCAGATTTTAAAGGTGTTTCTTTATCAACATCAATAAAAGAACATGTACAAATAGACTTTGTAGAAAATAATTCTAAAGCTTATTTAGTTTAATAATTGATGTAATTCTTCTGCAACTTCGCTTTTCTTTTTGTCGTCAATTTTTATGGTGATTTTAGCTTTTTCATAATAAGGACGTCTTTCAAAAAGATGTTTAGCTACAAATTCAGGAATTTTATCATCTCCTAAAGAAGCAATTAAAGGTCGTTTGGCTTTCTTTTTTATCAATCTTTTTACCATAGTTGGTACACTACCTTGTAAGTAAATTGATTTTGTATTTCCTGCATTCACAATTTCCATATTATTTGCATAACAAGGCGTACCACCACCTAAAGAAAGTATAAAACTACCATCTTTTGATAAGATTTCTTTCAAATATTGTGTTTCGATCAACCTAAAATAGATTTCACCTTTCTCTTTAAAAATTTCTGAAATAGTTTTATTTTCTTTTTCAATGATATAATCATCTAGATCTATAAAATTCATTTCTAGACTTTTAGAAAGTTTTTTACCTATACTAGATTTTCCAGAAGCCATATATCCTAATAAAACTATTTTCATTTTTTAATGTTTTTGGCAAATATCGATAAAATTTCTTCAATTTTATATTTCACATTTAAATGATTGATAGTATATTTGCACCTCGTTAAATTTTTGACCTGGTAGCTCAGTTGGTAGAGCATCTCCCTTTTAAGGAGAGGGTCCTGGGTTCGAGCCCCAGCCCGGTCACTTTTAGAAAACATAAATACAAAGCGCCCTGAGAATCTAATGATTTTTCAGGGCGTTTTATTATTTATAAAAAGTGGTTTTAAAGTTAACATTTGTAACTTAACAAAGAACCTTATTTCTAAAGGGTATTTGCTGTCTAATGAAATGAGCAAATGTTTACTAATAAAAAATTTTACTTTAACGTAAGATATTTTATTCTAAGCCATTCACCCTTAACTGTTCTTCTAATGATAATTTTTATCATATATAAATTGCAATAAAACTAAAGGAAGTCTAATAACTCTAGCTTCGCTTACAATATTTTAACTGATTATATTTAAATTCATACGCTAATAATAGAATGTTTTTATTAAAAAAAATAAAAATTCAAGTTATTATTCTATTGACCTATTTCTATTCTAATCCAACTATACCCTTGTATAGAATAATCCTATTTTAGCCAAAACCATATAAAATGGATAAGGAAATATCAATTAAAAAACTAAAATTGTTATACTATGGAAAATAGATTATTTGGTAACACAGGTTTTAAAACTACACCTATTGGCTTTGGTGCCATGCGTATTAAAGATAATGGATTTGGCATCTCAGAACCTCTTCTTTATGCTCTAGAAAAAGGTATCAATTTTGTTGATACTGCAAGAAATTACGGAGAAAGTGAACGTATTGTAGGTAAAACTTTAAAAGAATTTGGTGGAACAAGACCTTTTATAGCCTCAAAAATAAAACCACTAGATATTACCAATTGGCGTTTTCCTGTACCACTAGAAGAACAATTTACACCACAAAGCATTAGAGAATCTGTAGAAACTAGTTTAAAAATGCTGGATGTAGATTGCATAGATCTTATACAATTGCACCAATGGTATTATTTATGGAGCCTTAGACCTGAGTGGATAGATACTTTAAAAGAACTACAAAGTGAAGGAAAAGTAAAACACATAGGTGTAAGCGCATTAGATCATGAACATGATGCTGTATTAAAACTTATAGACAACAATGTTGTTGACTCGGTTCAAATAGTGATTAATGCATTTGAATCTAGACCATTTACTAGCGTTGTACCATTAGCAGAAATGCGTAAAGTAGGAGTTATTGGTCGTTGTGTTTTTGACCATTCTGGCTCATTAGCTACTGGAGGTTCTAGAGACATTTTAGCAAATGATGTAAAACTATCCAAAGGTTCTCCAGAAATTGTAACCGAATACATAAATAGAATAGACAAACTTAAAAAAGAATGTTGTTCAGATAATATGAGCTTAAGCGAATTAAGTGTACGTTTTGCTTTAAGTGGTGCTGGTGTTTCTAACATCGTATTATCTATGGACAATAAAGAACATGTTGATTCAGCCATTGAATATGCTAGTAAAGGACCATTACCTGAAGACTTACTTGAAAAAATTAAACGAGAACATATTTTCGTAAAAAACTTCAATTACTTTAGTATGGCCACACAAGATGGTAAAATAAAAAACTAGTGTTCCATGACAAAAGTAAGCTTAATTTTTGATGATGGCTTTGCCAAAAGCGCAATTAAGACCTCTGAGATTTTTGAAGAAAGAGGTTTGACTGCTAATTTTGCTGTTTTGGTTGATAGCAGTAATATTTATCCAGATACTCCTAAAGGTGATTTTGATTTATGGAATAAGTTACAAGAAAGCGGACATACTATCCATCCTCATGGATATGATCACACTGATTTAACCCAAATACCATTTGAAGAAGCCAAATTAAAAATAGATACTTGCTTAGAATACTTTAGCAATCATTTAATTGGATTTACCCCCTCTAATACAACATATCACCTAACTTACAATAAATCTACTCCGCAAGTAGATCAATATCTTCTTAGTAAAGTAAAAGCTATTAGAACAACAGGTCTTGAAGGTCATGTAGGTTCTGGTATGAACAATGAAAAAGAAATAAATACAAAAAGGTTTAATTGTTCTTGGCATGGACCAGATTATTGCGATGACCACCTTCTAAAAACTTTAAAGAATGCCGAAGCTTTACGCCCGAATTTTTTAATGTATATGCTCCACGGAATTGATGATGAAGGTTGGGGACCAATTCATGCTAACTCACTGGAAAAAGCTCTTGATTATATAAATGCATCTCCAATATTAAAATATGTTAATGCTGATAACTTAATATAAATACTCTACTTAAAAGATACTAACATATCTTAAAAATTGAATCTTAAGGTAGATTAAAAAGCAATCAAAATTATCATTATTTAAAGAATAAGCATAATTCTACAAAGGTATTTCTGTTATAGTCTTCAATTTTCATCACCTCTAAAAATCTATTTTTACATAATTAGATTAGAATTGTTTTGACTTTACACTTAAGAAGTATTTAACAAACTTATCTTTTTTAAATTAGATGAATACATGAGTAAAAGAGTTGAAATTCCAAGAGATTACAGTCTTGTAGGTGTTGAAGCAAAAAAGGCCATTGAAATAGGTTTGGCAGATGCAGAGTGGTACCAAAGCCCTGTTTCTAAAGAGGATATGAGAAAACTTTTAGTAAGAAAAGATGGCCCTGCAATTAGAGACACTTTATTATGGTTAGGTTTAATTTTTACATCTGGTGCCATGGTGTATCTATTATGGGGATCTTGGTGGGTTATTATTCCTTATATTATATATAGTACTTTATATGCTTCTTCTTCTGATTCTCGTTGGCACGAATCCAGTCATGGTACTGCTTTTAAAACCGATTGGATGAATGATTTTTTATATGAGCTTTCATCTTTCATGGTATTTAGACAATCTACTGTTTGGCGTTGGAGTCATGCAAGACACCATAGTGACACCATCATTCGAGGAAGAGATCCAGAGATTTCTATGCCAAGACCACCGCGTTACAAAAGAATTATAAAAGGACTTTTAGGTTTAGGAGGAGCGTTACCTGAAATTAGAAAAATTCTGTTACACGCTACTGGTAAAATTGACAAAGAAGTTGCTACCTATGTACCTGAACAAGAATTTTTTAAAGTTATTTTTAAAGCTAGAATTTATTTACTTATTTATGCTATAGTTATTTATTTGGCTATAATATACAATACCATACTTCCCCTAATGTTTATAGGACTCCCCACTATTTTTGGAGGATGGCTAATGAGAATTTATGGATGGACACAACATGCTGGTCTTCAAGAAAACGTGTTAGACCACCGTTTAAATTCTAGAACTGTTTACATGAATAGGATTCATAGATTTTTATATTGGAATATGAATTACCATGTAGAACACCATATGTTTCCTTTAGTACCATATCACGCTTTACCAAAGTTACATAAGTTGATTAAAGACGATTGTGCACCTCCTTGCAAAGGACTTTATGGTGCGTATAAAGAAATTATACCAGCCATTCTTAAACAAATGAAAGACCCATCATATTTCATAGAACGTAAATTACCTAAAGCAAAAACAGTTTCACTAAAAAAAGACTATTTAATAGGTAATAATGATGAAATTGAAAATGGCAAAATTAAAGTTTGTAATTTAAAAGATCTTCCAAAAGATGGAACCGTTCGTTTTGATTTAAACCATAAAACCTATGCTATTTACAGAACCCAAAAAAATAATTTTTATGCAACAGATGGTATTTGTACGCATGGAAATGCTCATCTAGCTGATGGTATTATTATAGGAGAAACAATAGAGTGTCAAAAACACAATGGTCGTTTTAATCTTTGTGATGGATCACCAAAAAGAATGCCTGTTTGTATTGGATTGAAAACACATAAAGTAGAAGTCTTAGACAACAATGTTTATTTGCATCTTGATCAAAATAAAAACCAAATTAAAGATAAAGAGTATAAGTATAAGGTTGTTAGCAATAACAATGTAGGAAGTTTTATTAAAGAACTTGTTTTAGAACCTTTAAATGAAAAAAAAGTTTCTTTTAAACCTGGACAATATATTCAATTAAACATTCCTCCACATAACATAAAATTTAGTGACTTTGAGGTTAAAGAACCATATCGTAAAGATTGGGATAAAATGGGACTTTTTGAACATTGGTCTGAAAACGCATTATATTCTAAAAGAAACTATTCTCTTGCTAACAATCCAGAACTAGAAAAAAACTTAAAATTTAATATTAGAATTGCTTTATCTCCCAAATCAGAATTAATAAGCGCAGGTAATGGATCTTCTTATGCATTTTCACTAAAAAAAGGAGATGAAGTGACTATAAATGGACCTTTTGGAGATTTCATCCCTAAAGAATCTAATAGAGAAATGGTATATATAGGTGGAGGAGCAGGTATGGCTCCTATTCGATCTCACTTATCTCATTTATTAAAATCCATAAATTCAGATAGAAAAATAAGTTATTGGTATGGTGCAAGATCATTAAAAGAACTTTTTTATGATGACTATTTCAATCTATTAGATAAAGAAAAAGCTAATTTTTCTTTTCATGTTGCTCTTTCAGAACCAAATAATACAGATGAATGGGATGGAGGAACAGGTTTTATACATACATTTTTAATGGATAAATATTTGTCAAAACATCAAAACCCAAAAGAAATAGAATATTATTTATGTGGGCCTCCAGGAATGATTAAAGCAACTTTAAAAATGCTAAAAGAAATAGGAGTTCCTGATAAATTAATTGCTTTTGATGAATTTTAATCTATACCATTGTTATTTTTGTAACTATTCACTAAAATGCTAAATATATTATTATTTCTATAGTAACCTAGTCTCTAACCCCTGTTCTAGTTATTCTATTCTATTCTATTAAGAAAAAAAGCATATTTATAAATTGTATATTGGATTTTCATAAATTAGATCATGTCAGCAGTATTTAATTACATTAATTTAGTTCAGTATCAAAAATCAAAAACAAATGGAATTGTTAATGGTATTATAGATGCCATAGAAGACAAAGCTATTGAAAAAGGAGATCCACTTCCTTCGGTAAATAGATTTATTCAAAAATTAGGTGTGGCTAGAATGACGGTTGTTAAAGCTTTAAATACACTTAAAGAACAAGGAATAATTGTATCTGAAGACAAAGTTGGATACTTTGTTAGAAATACAGAAATTGAAAGAGAATTAAAAGTTATGCTTTTTTTATCTGGTTTTCAATCAACTCATGAAACTGTTTATAATCAAATAATTGAAGGTATAGGAGACAATAAAATTACTGTTGATTTATTTTTTCATCACTACAATCCTAAAACATTTAACGCTATTCTTAAAGAAAATATTGGTCTTTATGGATTATATATCATTTCCGTTTTTGACGATCCAAAAATGGATAGTTGGCTTAACAGATTACCCAAAAGGAAACTTCTACAAATTTTACGTCCTCCAATTCTAAATGATATATCATATATCACTCAAGATTTTTACAATGACTTAAAAATTGAATTATTTAATTTAAAACCAAAGCTTAAATATTACGATGAATTTATATTGGTTTTTCCTTCAAATCAAAAAATACCTAAAGGCCTAAAAAAAGCTTTTATAGAGTTTTGTAGTAATCAAAACATTAATTACAGTATTGTTGAAAAAGTAAGTAGAAACTTAATCTCTCCTAAAAAAGTATTCGGAGTTATTGAAGACAAAGATTTAATTTCTGTAATACAATATTCTGAAGAAGCTGGGTATAGAATTGGGCATGGAATAGGTGTAGTTTCTTATAATGAAACGCCTATGAAAAAAATAATAAAAGATGGAATAACTGTTATTAGTGCTGATTTTTTTAAAATTGGCGATGCCATATGTGAATTTATTCAAAACCCAAAACCTACCCAAAAAGTATTTTCTCCAAAATTAATAACAAGAAACTCAGTATAAAAAATTTCAAAATAACATGACAGATTTAAGCGTAACCAAAAAGTCTAATTTCAGGTGGGTAATAGTTGTATTGCTTTTTTTTGCCACTACTATTAATTATTTTGATAGATTTTTAATGGGAATTTTAGCACCCTATTTAGAAACAAAAATTGGTTGGACAGAAATTCAATACGGTTATATTGTTGCCTCTTTTCAATTTGCATATGGTATAGGAACGTTATTAGTGGGTTATGTAATAGACAAATTAGGTACTCGTTGGGGATTTTCCTTAGCTGTAATTTTATGGAGTTTAGCAAGTATGCTCCATGCCGCTGCTAGAAATTGGGTTGGTTTTGCTTTGGCTAGAATTGGACTGGGCTTAACTGAAGCTGGTAATTTTCCTGCAGCAATAAAAACAGTTGCTGAATGGTTTCCTAAAAAAGAAAGAGCCTTGGCTACTGGACTTTTTAATGGAGGATCAAACCTTGGAGCAATAATGGCTCCTATTTTAATACCCATTATTATAACATCAATGGGTTCATGGGAGTGGGTATTTATTCTTTCTGGTTTATTAGGATTTGTTTGGGTTATATTTTGGATTATTCTCTACAAAAAACCAAGAGAAAGTAAATTTACAAACGAAGCAGAAATTAATTACATCGAAGATGGTGAACACCATGAAGATAACGATAAAATAAAATGGATAGACCTTTTAAAACACAAACAAACATGGGCTGTTGCTTTTGGTAAACTTTTTGCAGATCCGACATGGTATTTTTATATTTTTTGGGGTGCTAAATTTTTAAACTCAAAATTTGGAGTAGATTTAAAAGAACTTGCCATGCCTCTTATTGCAATTTATGTTGTTGCAGATATAGGCGGTATTATTGGAGGAGCTGTTTCTTCCTCTTTAATTAAAAAAGGGAAAAGTATTAATTTTTCTAGGAAAGCAACCATGTTAGGTTCTGCCATTTTAGTTTTACCAGTGATGACCGTTCCTTATTATAATTCAATTTTTATAAGTGTAGCTTTAATTGCTCTTGCTGCAGGAGCCCATAGTTCTTGGTCCGCAAACATATTTACAATGGTTTCAGATTTATTTCCAAAAAATGTAGTAGCTACTGTAACTGGATTTGCAACAACAGTAAGTACAGCAGGGGGTATGATTTTTGCCCTTATAATAGGTTTCTTACTAAATGAATCAGAAACATCAGGTTACAACACAGCTTTTGCTGTTGCATCGTTTGGTTATATTATAGGTATTGGTGTTGTTCATTTAATTTTACCAAAAATGACTCCAGTAACAGATTTGAAAAAATAATAAATAAATTATTTTCTAAATAAAATTTTACTGATTAATTACGGTTTACTGAATAAATATTGTTGAGTTTATTGGTTTCAGATTAGGGTTTAAAACCCTGCAATTTTATTGAAGTACTTTAGTGATATAAAAAATTTATATCGTTAGGTTTGTTATAAATAAGCTTCAGTCAATTTTAAATTTTATAATTCTGATACATAAAGGGGATTATAATCCCTAGTGAAACAAACCTCTGTACTTCTAGTGCAGAGTGATTTAGTAAAATTATAAACAAAGAATTATTCTGCCGTTTTGTTCCTTCATTGAATATAAACTTTGCCTTAATAAATATATTCTCTATTATTAAAACAACAAACTGTAGATTGGTTATACTTACTTTTAAACATCAAGAAATCTGCTATAGAATTTAATAACTTATTATTCTTCTTTTTTAAACACTTAATGGCTATATAATTAAACTATATTTTTTTCATTTCTTATCAAACAATATAGACAGATGCTTTATCTAAAGAAAATTTTAATGATAAATTTTAAAACTCTGTTGATATAATTTTATTTAAAACCATAGAATATCTTCACATTAAATATTTGATGATGTTTTTCTAAAAAATAAACATAAAAAAAAGGTTTAACGATCAAATAATCGTTAAACCTTTTTTATAAACTAAATAGTCTTATGAATACTATAATTTAATTATTTTAGAAACACTTCTTTTATCTTTAGTTTGCATATCTAAAATATAAGTACCTGATTTTAAATTTTCTCCACAGTTATTAACTCCAAAACCAAATGTACCCTCTTCTACTTTTGCACCTAAAATACTATATATTTTATATGAAACAGATTGCTCAGCAGATTGGATATTAAAAACACCTTTTGAAGGATTTGGAGATACTGTTACTGTTTCTAAAGACTCATATTTATTTGTGCTTAATGGTTTAGCACCCTCTAGCTCATCAACAGTATAGTTTACACCTGTTTTACCAAATACCAATTTATCAATGCTTAAACCATCTTCTCTAGCTCCTATTTCAAAAGTAACCTTAAGAGAACCAGGTGATATTACGTAAGACCACTCTGATGTATTCCATATTTGTGAAACATTTAACCACTTCCATTGGTTTATAATTTCAGGTTGCACTAGGGCTCCATCTACAACACTTGAACCCGACGTATAACCTGTTTCATTTAATTGATTTATTATAACCCAATCTTGACCATTAGCAGGATCATTTGTACCTAAATATCTAGGTGTATAAAAACTATCATCATTATTTCCTCCATCTCCAATATAAAGCTTAACATATAGATCATATGTATCAGCCTCAGGAAAAGTAATAGAATAGCTTACCACTTTACTGGCATCTCCAGGATTAGAGGTAGCTATAAAATTTGTTTGAGGATAAATATAGGTAATTCCTCCATCAGTTCCAGTTGTATAATCACTTCCTAAAACCCCAGATTCAGCTTCAACTGAAAAAGGTTCTGTTGTTTGAGAAAAAAGAGAGATAGCACTTAGTGCCAAGAAACAAAAAGAAAATGTAATTTTTTTCATAATTTTAAAATTTATTTTATAGTTATTATTGTTTATAGATAGTATAAAAACCAATCAATTACGATGTGTATTTTAAACTAATTTATAATAAAAAAACATTAAAAATCACTTATTTAACGGGGATTATTCAGCTCAAAAAGGGGGCTAAAACAGCTTTAACACCTAATTACTCCTATTTATACCATAGCTTCATCAGAAAAAAGAGATATTAATGTCTTTTATTTAAAAAATTTGCAACATAATGTTACGTTTATGGATTAACGTAAATTCTAAAATAATTATCCCTAGAATTTACATAAGGTTTTTTGAGAACTGGCTTTTAGCTAGATAATTGATTACAGGCTAAAAACCTAAATATCTATTAGTTATGCCATTAAAATTATAAATTATTTATACATTGAGATAATCTATAATTTTATAATGTTCGTAAACTTTTAAAATAATTTTATTAAAGAGGTTGTTCTCATCATCAAAACATTCAGAATTTTTAAAATTTTATTTTTTAGAAAAACTAGACACTCAGAAAAAATTTGAGCATCTAGTTTTATTAAAAGCAAAATAATTTTTTAAGTTAAAAAGGTTATTATCCTTTTATTAGTAACCTGGGTTTTGTTCTAATTTAGCACCAGCATTAGCTTCTATTTCTCTAGATGGAATAGGAAATAGTTCGTGATGTCTTTGCAAACCATTCTGACCAACATAAAACGGATTAAATCTACTTACTCGATCATAAACTTTACCCAATCTCATTAGTGTTAACTTACGTTTCTCTTCGACACCTAACTCTCTCATACGTTCATCTAGAATATAATCTATATCTACATCTGCTGCATTAACGCTAGAAGCATTAGCTCTTCCTCTAATAACATTAATATCGGCTGCCGCATTTATATTATCATTTAATCCAAGATAAGCTTCTGCTCTAAGTAGGTAAGTTTCTGCCAAACGAAACATATACTGATCAGTATAGCTTGAACCTGCAGCTGAAGTTAATAACAATGGGGTTTGCGTACTTCCTGCATAAACATTTTCGGGGTGATTATCTGGTGTAGTACATTTTGTTTGATATGCATATAAATTTCTAGACGGTACAACATCTGCCAATGCAGGATCTTCTGTTGAAACCACTTGACCAAATAATGGAGACCTTGGGTTATTTACTACAAACTCTCTAGCAAAATTATGATTGGCGTTTCTAATATCATTATCAAAATCGCTTTCCCAAATAGTATTAGTAAAGTATTTTGTAGAAATGGCCCATCCAATACCTCTTCCTCCTGTTAAATCGCCCACAGGCCATAGAAATGGTGATCTACCATTAACTCTCAAATCTCTAACAAATGGTGCATGATGACGTTCAAGTAAATACCCTCTTCTTCCTGTAGATATAAGGCTACCTCCTAACACATCTGTTTCAAATTGAATTACCCAAATAGCTTCTGTATTTCCTGATGATCTATTTTGATTTCCCCTTCTAAAAAGATCCCAATATACATCTTTACCTGCTTCATTAGCTCTTGAACCAAATCTATTATACATCAACCCTGTCTTAGGGCTGTTTATAACAATTGTGGCTGCATCTACAGCTTTCTGATACTCTTCATTAGCTATGTATAGTTCTGATAATAAATGATAGGCTGCAAGGTTATGAACCTCTCCATCCTGAACCTCATCTATTTCAGGTAGCGTTTCTGCTGCAAATTTAATATCTTCAATAGCTTGTGCAATTACTTCTGACCTTTCTGCTCTTGTAAAATCTTTTTTAGGGCTAGTAATTTCTTCTGTATATAGAGGTACACCTCCATATAAATAAGCAAGTGTTCGATATCCCATACCTCTAAAAAATAAGGCTTGTGCTTTATAAAGTTCCTTATCCTCATCACTCATTCCAGATGAAGGCAATCTACTTATTATTGTATTTGCCTCTGATATAAGCTTATAAATAACACCCCAATGAGAATAAGCTATATTTCCATCAGGATGGTAAGCTACTTCCATTGGAAAATGCCTAGCACTATTGTATTCTGGTGTACCATCAAATACTAAATCTGTACCATATAAATAATCGAATGGTGTTCTTTCATCACGGTCATAAAACTCTCTACGAACTCTTCTGTAAAGATTATACATCCCTGCATCATAGTCTTCTTTTGTTTGATATGCATTATTTGCACTAAGAAAATCAAGTGGTTCCTCTTCTAAAAATGATTCCGAACAAGAGGAAAATATTAATGCTGTTATTAAAATTGTTATATACTTTTTAATCATGATAATTATTTTTTTTTAGATTGTAATATTTAAACCAAGAGAATAACCTTTCATAACAGGACGTGATCCTACGCCCAATCCAGCTCCGGTTTCTGGATCCCAACCTTTCCAATTGGTCCAAGTTCCAAGGTTTTTTCCAGAAACAAATACATCCATTTGCTTTACTCTAATTTTATCGAGCCACTTTTTTGGAAATCTGTACGACAAAACAATATCTTGTAATCTAACAAAACTTCTATCATAGTAGGCATTTCCTCGCACAGCTGGAGAACCAAGAGAACGCGGGTATTCTCCACTAGGATTTCCAGGAGACCAGTAATTTACATCATCATAGTAGTTCCATATAATCTCATTACTTCCTCTAGTAAGAAAATGGGTATTATTTCCTAAATAAGAATTTTTACCTCCTTGTATGGTATTAACAAAAACACTTAATGAAAAGTTTTTATAGTCCATTTTACTTAATATACCTGCTCTGTATGCAGGTGAACTATTCCCTAAGATAACTCTATCATCTGCACGATCAATATCATACTCTTCTGCATCTTTTTGCTGATCTACAATTCTGTATGTACCTGGAAAATAACCTGCAGGAATGTCATCTCCTATTTGATAAATTCCATCAATTTGATAGTCATATATCGCATCGATTGGTTCTCCAATAAACCAACCATTTGCAACTACATCATCTTCAATTCCATCTCCGTCAATATCTTCTCCAAAAAGACTTACAATTTTATTTCTGTTTAGAGAAAACGTAAAAGTTGTGGTCCATTTAAAATTGTCATTCTTAATATTTACGGTTGATAAAGTTACTTCTACCCCTTTATTGTTTAACTCTCCTAAATTAGATTGAACACTACCGTAACCAGAAACAACAGGAAGAGACACATTGTTTAACAAGTCATTAGTAGTTTTGTTGTAATAATCAACAGTTCCTGATATTCTTCCGTCAAAAAGATCAAAATCTAATCCAAAATTGTAACCAACTGTTTTTTCCCAAGTAAGATCGTTATTTGCTAAAGAAATTAGCTCTTGACCGGTTAAAGGTGTTCCGCCATCACCAAATACATAAGATTGATTGCTACTAACCCTTGCTAACGATGAATATCTGCCTGTTTGATTTCCACTGACCCCATAACCTGCTCTAATTTTCATAAAATCTACTGCTTTTGAAATATTAAAGTCTTCACTAAGTACCCAACCTAGTGCTAAAGAAGGAAATAAACCGTATTTTTTGTTTTCAGCAAAACCAGAAAACCCATCTCTACGAACGGTAGCTGTAACAAGGTATTTATTAGAAAATTTATAATTTAATCTAGCCATTTGATATGCTAATGACTCGCTCCATGCTGAAGAAGAAACCTTTTGAACCTCTCCAATTCCAAGATTATTGTACCCCAAATTTAATCTAGAAAACCCTTCTGCTCTTGCAACTGTACTAGAGTTTTTTCTTTCAATTGCACCATATAACAATGTTGCATCGATACTATGTACACCTCCAAAAGTTCTTTTGTAATTCAATATATTATCAAGTGTATAGTCATAATATTCAGTATTGTTCTTGTAGGCAACTCCAGTTAACCCAGCTGCATAGGCTGAAGATCTTCTTGCTCTATCAATTCTATAATTATTTCCAAAATTCATACGATATGAAAGTCCTTCGATAAATGGAAAATCAATAACAGAATAAATATTACCAAAAAAGTAATTGTGTCTTTCATAGTCATCCACATCACTTGCAAGAAATGGATTTGTATCAAGGGTATTGAATGGGTTTACTACCAAATCACCTTGTTCATCATAAGGCAACAGCAATGGTGATTGACGTACAAGTTGATACAATGTTGGCTCGGCACCATCTTGATTTATAAACGAACCAAAAGATTTAATCCCTAACTTAAGCCAATCTGTAACTTGAGATTCTAAATTAATTCTTAAACTCTTTCTTTCAAATTCATCTGCCTTAATGAAGCCTTGTTGTTTTGTTAAACCTGCAGACATAAGGTAACTGACATTGTTACCTCCACCTTTAACTGTTAATTGATTATTTTGAATGAAACCAGAATCTGTTCCTTCATCCCACCAATCGAAATCGTTTTCTTTCCAAGTACGGCTATCTCCTTCTCCATCAAAAAGAACTGGTGCTATACCTCCTTGTTTTGGAAGTTCATTTTCTACCCAATCTTGGTTAATTTCTCCATTTTCATCGTAAGCAAATTCAGGAAATAAATCACGTATATGATTTATATATTGCTCTCTTCTCATTGGCCTACGATTTTTAGTTGGCTCTTGGGTAGTGTAGGAAGATGATAGTGTAATTTCTGGTTGCTGATTTACTCTCCCTTTTTTGGTAGTAATAACTATTACTCCATTAGCAGCTTGAGCACCATAAACTGCTGCTGAGCTTGCATCTTTTAGTACATCTAATGTTGCTACGTCATCAGAATTAATTGACGAAAGTGAACCATTATACTGAATTCCATCTAAAATAATTAAAACTCCTTGGTTTCCATTTAAAGTAGTCCTTCCCCTAATTTGTATAGAAGGTGTGGCACCAGCACTACTTACTTGTCCAATATTTAAGCCAGGAACCGTACCTTGAAGAGATTGAACAACGTTTGTATTCGGAGCATCTTTAAAAGTTTCTAAATCTGCGCGAGCCACTGAGCCTGTTAAATCTTTTTTCTTTTGTGTACCATACCCAACAACAACAATTTCATCTAATTTTGATATACTTTCCTGTAATGTAACATTAATAACCTGTTGATTGTTTACAGCTATTTTTTTTGTAAGATATCCAACGTAAGACACAACTAAAACATCCGTTGGTGAAGCATTAATTGTATATAGTCCCTCGAAATCTGTTACTGTACCTTTCTTAGTACCATCTAATACAATATAGGCTCCAGGTATTGCCAGACCTTCTTGGTCTGTAACCTTACCACTAATTGTAGATTCTTGTGCTAATGACGTAAAAATGCTTAGTCCAAAGAATAGCATTAAAATAAGTTTGTCTCTTTTAGACCTTGAAAAACTTTTTGTAGTTTTTTCCATAAGTTAATAAAATTTTAGATTAGTTAATTATGTTTAAAATTTCACCTACCCCCTTCTATCATCTTGTAAAAAAGCTTAAGAATTAGGATAAATTAATTGCAGTTGTAACATCAAAAAGTTTGTTTTTTTCTGTTAAACAACAGGTAAATAAAAGTTAAATTACAGTATAACAGATTAATATTGTAATAGAATTATTAGAATAGAATAGTTAAATCTGTCATTAAACAAAAAACACAAATAACTGATTACAAACTACTTAAATCGCAATTTATCTAGACCTAAAAATATTCACCTTATAAGAATAAGATGTAAAGTTATTTTGTAGTCTAAATTTTGAATAATGGTTTAGGTAAAAACAATACCTAATAATAACTTTTTAATTTGTAAGAATTCCTCAACTAATTATGTTATTAAAAAAATAGGTAAAAATATTTAATAAAGAGTTTTTGTTAGCTAAAAGACAAAAAACTACAATCTAATTTATTTTCTTGTACAATAGAAAATGTCTAGTTTATTTATTTAAAACTTTCAAATTA
The DNA here is from genome assembly GCF_054968445.1 of Polaribacter sp. M10. Classification (NCBI taxonomy): domain Bacteria; kingdom Pseudomonadati; phylum Bacteroidota; class Flavobacteriia; order Flavobacteriales; family Flavobacteriaceae; genus Polaribacter; species Polaribacter sp. M10. The sequence goes on along the minus strand of NZ_JBSSBG010000005.1, from coordinate 76,103 downwards.
ATTGATTTTATTAACAATTAAATAATTAAGAGAACACAGCTATTCTATTTAACTATTTCTATTACATCATTTATCTAAATTGGTATAAATTAACCTTAATTTAGCCATGCATCTAAGATTATTAACGATATCATTAAAACTAGAAATATAGTTTATGATAAAATAATAATTTTAACTTATTTACCCAATCAGATTTGTAAACAAGTGGATGTTTTAAAGATTGTGGTAAAAAAACCATATTCTTCTTTTCCTTTAATAATCAAGTATTTGAATAAAAAATTTACTTATCTATTGAATAAACATGTTACTTATTGCGCAGAAAATTACTTTTAAATAAAGCAATTATAATCGATTCTATTTGTTCCTTTTACCTCTATAAATTATTTAATCCATAAAATGAAAAACATAATTTTTATATAAATTAGCCTTATGAAAAAACTACTAATTCTAATGGTAATATTACCAAGTATTTCTTTTTCTCAAATAAACATTATCAATAAAAATAGAAACCCAAAAAAGCATTTTTCTATTGCTAATAAAAAAAGTGCAACAAGTATTTTTTATGATAATTCCGAAAATATTTTAGTTAAAAAATCAGCAGAATTTTTGGCTAGTGATATTAAAAAAGTAACCGATAAAAAACCACAGGTACATCATAATTTTGCTAATAAAGAAAAAAAAATTATTCTTTTAGGTACCCTAGGTAAAAACGCACTTATAGAAAAACTTATAGCTGAAAAGAAGATAAATGTTGATGCAATTAAAGGACAATGGGAGAGTTTTATCATTCAAACAATAGACAATCCCTTTGATGGAGTAGAAGAATGTTTGGTTATTTTAGGTAGCGATAGACGAGGTTTGGCTTACGGTGTTTTTACACTTTCAAAAAAAATGGGGGTATCACCTTGGTACTGGTGGGCTGATGTTCCTATTAAACAAAAGGAAGAAATATATCTTGAAAAATGCAACTTTGTTTCTAAAAGTCCTAAAATCAAATACAGAGGTATTTTCATAAATGATGAACGCCCCTCTATGGCAAAATGGGTTTATGATAAATTTGGAGGGTGGAATCATAAGTTTTACGAAAAAGTTTATGAACTACTTTTGCGTAACAGAGCTAACTTTCTATGGCCAGCAATGTGGTACGAAAAAGGTTCAGACTGGAATGTACCTGCCTTTTATGCAGATGACCCCGAAAATCACCGTTTGGCTGATGAATACGGTATTGTAATGTCTACAAGTCACCATGAACCTATGATGCGAGCACACCACGAATGGCATAGAGGTGATAATGGCGAGTGGGACTACAGCAAAAACAGTAAAAATCTAAAAGAATTTTGGCGTGGAGGTATTAAGCGCATGGGAAATTATGAAAGTGTTATAACACTAGGTATGCGTGGTGATGGTGATTGGGACATTCCTGGAGGTATGCAAACATCAGCACTTCAAAAAATATTAAAAGATCAGAGAGAAATTATTAAAAATGTTACTGGAAAACCAGCTAATGAAACACCACAAGTTTGGGCTGTTTATAAAGAAGTCCAAAATTTATATGACAAAGGACTACGTCCAGCAGACGATGTAACCATATTATTTTGTGATGATAACTGGGGAAATATTAAAAGTTTACCTAAGAAAGAAGATTTACATCGAAAAGGAGGTTTTGGTATATATTACCATTTTGACTATGTGGGTAGTCCAAGATCTTACAAATGGGCTAATGTAACGCAAATAGAGCGTGTGTGGGAACAAATGAACCTTGCTTATGAGCGCGGTGCAAAAGAACTGTGGATAGCCAATGTAGGTGATATTAAACCTCATGAATTCCCAATGAGTTTTTGGTTTGATTATGCTTGGAACCCTGAGTCTATTTCAGCTAATGAATTACCTAATTATTATACACAATGGGCTGAACAACAATTTGGTGCAGAATATGCAGAAGAAATTGAGAAAATTCTATCTCTATATACCAAGTATAACTCAAGGCGAACACCCGAAATGCTTGAACCTACAACCTATAGCCTTGAAAATTACAGAGAAGCAGATCGTGTGGTTAAAGACTTTAAAAGACTGAATGAAAGAACTATAGCTGTTTCAAAAAAATTACCTAAAAAATATCAATCATCATTCTATCAATTAGTAAGGTTTCCTGTAGAGTCTTGTGCCAATTTAAATGAAATGCTGCTAACCGCAGCTAAAAACAAGTTTTACGTAGATCGTGGTGCTGCACATTCGGCAAGTAAATATGCCAAAAAAACAACCGAACTATTTTTTAAAGACGAAAAATTTCACAAAACCATTCATAGTTTAGAAAACGGAAAGTGGAACCACATGTTTAACCAAACACATATTGGGCAAAAACATTGGCATTCTTCAACCCCCAATAATATGCCTCCTATTTCATACACCCATGCTAGTGGAAAATCGGCTGACTTGGCCTATAGCATAGAATATGGTAAAGGATGGACGACTTTTGAACCTTTTGATGGTATTGCTAATAAATACCACAGTAGTTTCTCTACTTTTGATAACGCAAACAAACAAGAATGGTACATAAATATCTTTAATAAAGGGGACGAGAAATTACATTACAAACTAGCTCCAAAGCAGGATTGGATTCAAGTGTCTAAAAAAAATGGAGAGCTGCTTTCTGATGAAAAAGTTTTTGTAAGTATTAATTGGGAAAAAGCTCCTAAAGGCAAAAATATAGGTACTATAAAACTTGCTGGATCAAATCAATCCTTTATAATTGAAGTTCCTATTCGAAATGACATATCATCTCCTCATGGATTTATTGAAAACATGGATGTAATCTCTATAGAAGCAGAAAACTATGATAAATCGATACACAAGAAAGACCATCAATGGCTAACCATTCCTAACCTTGGCCGCACAAGTTCATCAGTTACTATTTCTCCAAGTAATACAATAAATACACCTATTACTAACCAACCTAAACTAGGAACAGGAGATTACGATATTATTTTAGAAGCCGAACAAGGTAATCTTGGTGAGGTATGGAAAGTACATACTAAAATTAATGCTACTGAAGACAAATACATTGAAATTTCACCTGATCTAGACCATAATGGTAATAGTCCAGCCGCTACTTCATCAGAAGATATTGCTTCATATAATTTTACTGTTTCAAAGACTGGTCTATATAACTTTAACTTTAAAATGCTATCAGACAATGCACACGATGACTCCTTTTTCTGGAGAGTTGATGAGGGTAAATGGATTCTTGAAAATGGACGTTATGGGAAAGAAAACTGGTTTAGCTCTAAACTAGGAGAACTGGAAAAAGGGAAACATCTACTACAGATTGCTTATCGTGAAAATAAAACCCAACTAGACAAATTTATTTTTCAATATAAAGTCCCTACAAAATTTAAAAAAAATCATCCACATCTAGCATACACTTTTACAACTTTTGATACTGCTGATGTTGAGGTATCAGCCTATTTATCTCCTAGCTATAATTTTAATAGAGATGATGGTTTAAAGTTTGCTGTATCTATTGATGATGAAATACCTCAAATTGTCAATCTGCACGAAGGTAGTAATTGGTGGTCAAACCGTGTTAGTAATCACATTGCTATTAAAAAAACCAAACATAAAAAATTGGTTAAAGGTACACACACTCTAAAGATTTGGGCAATAGATGATGGAGTGGTATTTCAAAAGTTTGTAATTAATACAGGAGGTGCAAAACCTAGCTATCTTGGTCCTCCAAAGAGTATTTATATTAAAAAGTAGTTTAATGTTTAGAGGCATCTTATAATATCAGAAAAACACATGACAAATAAAGAAAGTTCATTCTTATATAAACAGAACATGAAATGGAAAATTAAAAAATACATCATATATAGTTTCAATAATTTTAAACACATAAAATCATTTTTCATTTTTATGGTTTTAAGTCTTTATGGCTTCTTTAATACCCATGCACAGTATAAAATAAAAAATCGTATTCCTGTTGATACCATAGAAGCCTCTTTTCCTGTTGGATTCTCACAAACCATTGCTGGTGATAAACACTATATTGCATATTTTGATGAGGATAAGAACTTTGCTATTGCCTACCGAAAACTAAAAACAAACTCTTTTAATAAGACAATACTTAATTCAAAAATTGGTTGGGACAGCCACAATTACACTGCTATTATTGTTGATAAAAAAGGTTATATTCATATTAGTGGTAACATGCACAATGTACAACTCAACTACTGGAGATCAAAACGACCGAATGATGCTTCTGAATTTGAAGAGGTGCACTATATGACAGGATCTGAAGAAAATAGGGTAACCTATCCTCATTTCCTTAAAACCAAAAACGGAGAACTCCTTTTCCATTATCGTTATGGTGGTAGTGGAAATGGCTACGAAATATACAATAAATGGAATTCTAATACCAAAACGTGGTTGCGTTTTCTAGACAAACCGCTTATTGATGGAGAAGGTGAAAAAAATGCTTATATGTCTGGTCCATTTTACGAACAAGATGGTTATTATCATCTATATTGGGTTTGGAGACAAAGTCCCGATTGCTCCACCAATCACGATTTTTCCTATGCAAAAAGTAAAAATTTAAAGAACTGGGAGAGTGCCATTGGTCAACCAGTAAGTAGTCCCATGGTTTTTAGTGAAAAAAGTTTAAAAGTCAATCCATCAGCAATCAAGGGTTCTGGGATGCTTAATGGTGTTCAAAAACATGTGGTCGATAGTAAGAATCGTATTGTTCTATGTAATATGAAATATGATTTGCAAGGCAATTCGCAACTGTATGTTTATCGCCCGGAAGTAAACGGAAAATGGCAAGAAAAACAAATTACCAACTGGGAATATCGCTTTGAATTCTCAGGCTGGGGCTCTATTAATTTTGCTGTAAAAATAAAGGACATGTATTTGTTGGATAATAAACAAATAGCTGTTGCTTTTGAGCACTCAAAATACGGTAATGGTGAAATCTTATTAGATGAGGAAACAATGAGCGTAATTGATGTGAGAGATTTTAAATATTCATACCCAGAAATGCTTAATAAAGTGATGACTAAAGGTAACTATGCAAGCCCCATTGAAGTAAAAATTAATCAACTCGACAAATATGTGTTAAGATGGGAAACTCTGCCTCCCAATAATGACCAAAAACCTGATGGTAAAATACCACCGCCTTATATTTTAGAACTAATAGAATTAAAGTAATAACTCAATGAATAAATATTGTCAAAAATTTATTTTTACTGGATTTTTAATCATGTTTTTAGTGACTTGTTCAATAGCACAGCAAGTTATACACGTCTTTCCTTCGGCAAAAGCAAACGGTAATGGCACCTTAGAATTCCCCTTCAATTCTATTGAATCTGCACAAAAAGCAGTCGCTAAAGTCAATAGTAATATGACTGATGATATTATCGTGTACCTGCATGGTGGCGTTTATAGATTAGATAAGCCGATTGTTTTTACAGATAAGGATGGAGGTAAAAATGGATTTCATGTGATTTATACTGCTTATAAAAATGAAGTCCCTATTTTAAGTGGTGGCAAAAAAATCACAAATTGGCAACAAGCTGGTAACATAGATGGTCTTCCTGAAATAGCACAAGGCAAAATATGGGTTGCTCAAACCCCAAAGTCCGAAAATACATATCTCGATTTTCGTCAGCTATGGATTAATGGTACTAAAGCCAAACGAGCAAGCACTTTTGACGATTGGTCACTTACCCGAGTCATTTCTGCTAATAAAACGGAAGAATCTCTTCTTATCCCAACACCAGAAATTAACCTTTCTAAAGCAGAAAACTTAGAAATTACCATTATACAAGACTGGGTAACAAATAGTATGCGGGTACAAGATTTTGAGAACTTTGGGTTAAGATCAAAACTTACTTTTAAACAACCAGAAAGTGAAATTGAATTTAAGAGGCCTTGGCCAATTCTCAGAGCTACAGAAGGTGCTCCACATAATCATTTTTTCTACTTATCTAATGCCATAGAGTTACTTAATCGTCCTTTAGAATGGTACAACGATACTTCTAAAGGACAACTTTATTATTGGCCTAGAGCTGGCGAAAAAACAACAAATACCACTGGTATAGTCCCATATTTAGAAACACTAATTAAAATAGAGGGTACGCTAGATGCTCCTGTAAAGAATCTAAAATTTCAAGGCATAACATTTGCACATACTACCTGGATGCGACCTACTCATAAAGGACACGTGCCGCTTCAAGCAGGTAACTATATTTATGATGCATACGTGGATGAGAATGCACCTGGCGATAATGTAGCATGGGTAGGTAGACAAGCTTCAGCTGTTGCAGTTCAAAATGCAAAAAATGTTCATTTTAGCGAATGTACTTTTCAACATATGGCAGCTACTGCAATAGACTTCATTAGTGGCTCCAAAGATATGTCAATTCAAAGCTCTGTTTTTTACGATATAGGTGGAACAGCTATTCAGGTAGGCTATTATGGAGATCAAAATTTTGAAGCACATAAGGCCTATAACCCTAATGACTTACGTGAAATTTGTGAAAACATTTTAATAAGAAACAACTACATCCATAGCCCAGCAACTGAAGACTGGGGTTGTTTAGCAATTAGTACAGGATTTGCTGCAGGTGTAACCATCGATCATAATGAAATTTATAATACTCCATACTCTGCTATCAGTATGGGATGGGGCTGGACTTCAAGATCCAACATTATGCATAACAACCACATTACTTCAAACTATATACACAGTTTTAGTAATCAAATGCGTGATGGTGGAGCTATCTACACTTTATCTTCACAACCCAACTCGTCTATTGTGGGCAACACAATAGAAACACCAGGGGATCCTTTTCTCAATCCCTTAATGTGGGATATGAAACATGCTCAGGTAGATATCTATCTAGATGAAGGCTCTGATTATTTTACTGTTAAAAATAATTGGTCTAAGCGTTCTTCTTACTCAAAAAATAAAAATGGTTCTCATAATATTTGGGAACAAAATGGACCTACAGTACCAGATAGTATTCGCAGAGCAGCAGGATTAGAGCCGGCTTTTAAACATATCAAACAAAAGGTAACACCAATTAATTACCCACCTTTGGATAGTATAACTGAAATATTACCTAAAAAAAATATAGTGGATTATATAGCCGTTGGGGAAGGCTTCAAACTGGGCTCAGCCATTGCAGTAGATCTAAACAATGACAATGAGTTAGATATTGCTTATAGTGGTGGTGAAGCACATCAGGTTAATCAAGGAGGTATTCGTATCAACCAAGGAGGATTTAATTTTACAGCAACTCAACGCTTGAGAGAACTTTCTTTAGCAACTTTTGCAGCAGGAGACCTTAATGGAGATGGATATGTTGATTTAATTCAATCAGGGTGGGATTTTTGGAACACTCACAATGAAGTCCTTATAAATGACCGTACTGGAAACCTAAACACACTCTCGGTTGAAACGGAAGGTAAAAGTTCTCCCGCTTGCGGTATATCTGATCTTGATAATAATGGGTTTCCAGACTATTTCTTTATTGGAAATGAAGGAGATCAACATTTTTATTATCAAAATCCTGACAGATCATTTACGCACGATAAAGCAAAAATTGAGCATCTATCAACTCTTAAAAATCCGAATTTGATTTATGCAGATCTAGATAATGATCAGGACGTAGATATATGTGTAGTGTCAAAAAATGAAAATGAAAGTAACGTTAGTATATGGTTTAACAATGGTAAAGGCAATTTTCAAAAAAAAGATACAGGCCTCTTTTCTAAGAGCATCATAGAATGTATAACCTATGCCGATGTTGATGCTAATGGATTTTTAGATATTTTAATTGGTAGTCAAGACGGTTATTATCTTTACCTTAACAATAAAGGAAATTTTACGGTTACTCAAAAAATTTCATCAATAAAACCTGAAAATGGTGGAAATAATGCTGCTTTTGGAGATTGGGATAATGATGGAGACTTTGATCTGGTACTTTCAGGAAAAATAGCAAAACAAGGCCAAACGAGATTATATCTTAATAATGGAAAAGGTGTTTTTGCAGAAAGTAATATGAAATTACCTGGAGTGAGTGAGGGCTCAATAACTATGGCAGACTTTGATAATAAAGGGAAACTTGACTTGATAATCAACGGTAATAACAATACCAATTTTCAGAGTTACGATACCGAAAGAAGAATAGCCGTGATTGTAAGAAACCAAACAGAAATAGCAAACTACATTCCTACCCCTCCTAAAAAACTTAAATTAGAAAAAGAGAACAATAAAGTAACGCTCAGTTGGGACAATGGTGAAGATGAAGAGTCAGCAAAAAAATTACTTTCCTATAATTACTATCTCAAAAACACTAAAACTGGGAAATACTTAATAGCCCCAATGTCTAATCTTGAAACTGGAAAAAGAAAAGTTAGCAATTTTGGAAATGCTTGGATGAATAAAAGTTGGAGTATTCACAATCTACCTCCTGGAAATTACGAGTGGAGCGTTCAAACCATAGATGCAGGATATAGTGGTTCACCATTTTCTCCCGCTCAGTTTTTTACTATTGAATAAGTAATAATTATTGAGGAATAATTCGGATATGGGTAAATAGTTAAAGGATTTTTTATTATTACATCATACTTAGACTAATAAATTAATAAGAATAAGAAACTACATATAAATCAATTGATATAGCAATTAGTGATATTCTAACAATCCAGAATGGTCATTTAAACCATACATTGACCATTCTGGAAAGTAGAAGTTAATAGTTTGTTAAATACAAAACTATTTGAAAAGTATTTTTACAATTATTCTAATTCTACCTCAAATCCAATTGCTGTTTTAAAAGGCATTTTATCTGGGCAAGTAATCATAAGATTATCTTTGTTTTGATTCCATTTTAAATCACCTTGCTGCCCTAGAAGCTTAACGGTTTTAATTGTACCGTGTTGTTGACTTAGACCGAGAGATTTAATTTGTAGGGCTTCATCTGAAGCAGGAACGGTCATTACCCAAATATAGATTTTACCATTTTTCCCTTTGGTAAATCGAATATCATTCGTTGAAAATTTATGTTCAGCCTGTCTTTTACCTATTTTACCTCCTGGAAGTACATTAAGTTTACCATCTGTTCCTTCACCAAGAACATCCCAAGCATAACTACCGTAGATTCCGTCTCCATTGATGCGCATCCAAGCTCCAATTTCTTTAAGCATTTGTGAACTTCCTTCATCTAGTGAACCATCAGGAAGTAGAGAAACACAAATACCCACATTCCCATCTCTTGCAACTTCTTCTAGTAAATAGCGAATAACTGCATCAGAACTGTAAGTAAAATTAGGTCCATAAAACCAATCGCCTACAGGTGTTTCTGCTATCCAAGCTTGATCCGTTTTAATTTTGTGTGGTATGTGTCCTTCTTGTGTATTTACAGTACCATTAGTTTTATCTCTAAATTTTACGATACTAAATACGTCAACCTCTCCACGACGTTGCAATGTTTTATTATAATAATCTGCTATAACATGTTGCATAGCATTTGATTTAAATCCTGAACCCGTTCCAGATCCACTAAAGGGTTGTTGGTCTGTTCCATCTGTATATATAAAATCTGGTTGATATTTATCTACTGCATCCATCATTCTTGCAGCCCACCATTGACTATACCATTTACTGTAATCTAAATGATTTTTAAAAATACCTGCAGGAGAAGGAGTCCATCTACTATTTGCTGCTTGAGCAACACCTTTATACTCTCTTAAATTTACCCCATAAAGTAGTCTAGGATCATAGCCTTCCCACCAGGTTCCTTTACCATCTTCTAGTGTAAGATTTCCATCATATGGTACACCAGCCTTATCACCTTTAGTATCACTTTGAAAAGCTGTTTGCCACCACCACCAAGAATATTCATGATGAAAAGTTATTCCAAAACGCATATTTACTTTTCTAGCTGCTTGCTCCCATTCTTTTAAAAGATCTCTCTTAGGCCCCATATTTGTTGCATTCCAAGGTTGATATTTAGAATCCCACATATCAAATTGATCATGATGAACGCCTTGAATAATTAAAAACCTTACTCCAGCATCTTTATAGATTTGCACCAAATGGTCTGGGTTTAATTGTTTTGGATTCCAGTCTTTAAGAACATCTTTATATCCCACTTTAGAAGGATGACCGTAATTTTTTATATGATTTTTATTAGCTACGGAACCTTGAATATACAATCGCCTTGCATACCAATCACCACTCTCTCCAGCAGATTGAGGTCCAAAATGCACCCATAATCCTAGTTTGGCTTCTCTAAGCCATTGAGGTGTTCCAGGATAATGTTTTTCTATAGACTCCCAAGAAGGCTGATAAGGACCTTTTGCTATAGGTATCTCTACATCTACTTCGTTAAACCCATCTAAACTCCCCATTTCAACTGAGTTTTCGGCTGCTGTATTTGTTTCAGGAATTGGAGGAAGTTTATAGTTAAATGTAGTTTCTTGTTTTTCTTTGTTATTTTGACAAGCTGTTAATGTGAACAAAATAAAAGCAAAAGAAAATAATGTTGCTTTATTTAAGATATGCTGCTTCATAAATTATTTGTTATTTGTGTCTACTGTTAATCTAAAAGATATGTTTATTGATTTTCATTTAGAACATCATCATTTTTTTGAGAATAGAATTCTCAAAAAAATACTTTTCTAATTTATGTAAAAATCTTAAAAAACTCTTTAACCAATGGGGATTAATCAGCCTAAAAAGGGAAGTAAATAGATTTTTCTGACTCTTTATCTGTCAAGTTTGATAACAAAAAACAGACCATAAAACATATAAATCTTAAGTATTTTTTAATGGGTATACACAAAAGACGAGGTTATACTTTTTGTTTAAGTCTTTTGTTAGGAGAACGTAATATCCTTAAATCATAGAAGGAATATGTCATAAAATCTATATATTTTTTATAATTCTGATAATATATCATCGATTTTTTTTTAACAATATAAATTAGCAAGCAAACTTCTATTAATTTGCACGTATCACTCAGAAACATTTGACAAATAAGTAATTCCACATTAGTTAAATATTTTCATATCAAATTTATAAATTTCTCATAATATTTTCTGAACAGATTTAGTGTAAACCTATAATTATAATTATCTTTGCTGCCCGGAAGTTAATTTAACATTTGTAGAAAAATAAAGTTAACAAATCGTCAATATCTTAAAAAAAGGAAATTAAAAGACGGAATATTGCTGGCATTAAACTTAAGGTTTAACCCCAGCCCGATTTAAATAAAATTAAGTCTACACTTAACTTTATTTGTTGTATTAATAGCGCACGTGGCGAAACTGGTAGACGCGCAGCCTTGAGGGGGCTGTTTTCGCAAGAAAGTGGAAGTTCGAATCTTCTCGTGCGCACTGTTATCAATATTTTTTTTAACATCTTCACAAAATATTAACCTTTCTAATCAGTTTTATCATTAATTTTGTTTCCATGCAAAAAAACCTATTCATACTGTGCTTATTAATTAGTTTAAGTGCATTTTCTCAGCAAGATAGTCTTCGTACAGCAACTTTAAAAGGTCAAATAATACACGCCGTAAATAAACAACCTCTAAGTGCTGCACATATTTTAAATTTAAACACAGTTCAAGGAACCATTACCAATGATAAAGGTTTTTTTGAGATACCAACCCAAGCTAATGATACTATTTTAGTTTCTTATTTAGGGTTTTCTTCTATTAAAGTTAAGGTTACAAATGATTTACTAAAAGGAAATGAACTAGAGATTGCTTTGTACGAAAAACCTGAAGAAATTAGAGAAGTTATCATAAAATCTACCAAATTAATTGGAGTTTTAGAGGTTGATGTAAAACAGGTACCTAAAGATAAATTTACACGAATCCATATTAATGGATTACCACAAACTTATGAAGTTGGTAAACCTAACAAAAGAGATTTCTCTTCTCTTGTTGCAGCGTTATTTCAACCTGTAGATTTCCTGTACAATCTCTTTGGTAAAAAGCCAAAACAATTAAAAAAATTACAGAAGTTAAAGAAAGAGGACGATTTACGTAAAATGTTAGCAGGTAAATTTGATAGAGAAGTAATGATGGAGTATCTGCAAATGGATAGACAAGAATTAACTGATCTTTTAACAGACTGTAGTTATTCTGAATACTTTATTAAAAAAGCGTCTGATTTACAAATGATAGAAGCCGTTTTAAGTTGTTACGAAAACTATAAAGCCATTAAAAATGGTAAAATAGATCGTGATAAAATTCCTTCTAAAAACTAAATCTTATCAATAAAAAAAAGAGTCAAAAACTTTACAGCTTTTGACTCTAATCAACTATTAAAAACTAACTAATATCAATTAAATACCTTAAGATATCTAATTTATATATTTAATTAAACGTAACTTTACCAATTAAGTTACATTATTTTTTTTGTTTAACAGAACTTTAAGAATTTAAGAGGTTTAGACACTGATTTTAAAATCAAATTATAAATCTCTTTAATAGCTTACATTAATAACTTTAATAACAAGCATAAAAAAAACCTCACAATAATTATGAGGCTTTTTAATATATATTTAAACTTTAGAATAAAAATTTATGCTAAAACTTCACTTACTTTATCAGCAGCTTCTTGAAATTCTGTAGCAGAAATAATTTCCATTCCAGAATTATCGATTAATTCTTTAGCTTCAATCGCATTTGTACCTTGTAATCTACAAATAATTGGCACTGTAATTTTATCACCCATATTTTTATAAGCATCTACAACACCTTGTGCTACTCTGTCACAACGTACAATACCTCCAAAAATATTTACTAAAATTGCTTTTACGTTCGGGTCTTTTAAAATAATACCAAAAGCAGTTTCTACTCTTGCAGCATCTGCAGTACCACCAACATCTAAAAAGTTAGCTGGCTCACCACCAGATTCTTTAATTAAATCCATAGTTCCCATTGCTAATCCTGCTCCATTTACCATACAACCTACATTACCATCTAAATCTACATAGTTTAAACCAGCAGCTTTAGCTTCTACTTCAATTGGGTTTTCTTCTCTTAAATCGCGCATTGCTGCGTAATCTTTATGTCTGTATAAAGCATTTTCATCTAAAGAAACTTTAGCATCTACAGCCATAATTTTAGAATCAGACGTTTTTAATACTGGATTAATTTCGAACATAGAAGAATCTGAATTAATATATGCCGTATATAAAGCTGTAACAAATTTTGTCATTTCTTTAAATGCAACACCAGATAAACCTAAATTAAAAGCAACTTTACGTGCTTGGAAAGGCATAATCCCTAATAATGGATCTATTTCTTCAGTAAAAATTAAATGTGGAGTTTCTTCTGCCACAGTTTCAATATCCATCCCACCTTCTGTAGAATACATTATCATATTTTTACCAGTAGCTCTGTTTAATAAAACAGACATATAATATTCGTCTGGCTCTTCATCTCCAGGATAATAAACATCCTCGGCAACCAAAACTTGGTTTACTAACTTACCTTCTGCAGAAGTTTGAGGTGTAATTAACATCATACCTAAAATATCATCAGAAATAGATTGTACTTCGTCTAAGTTTTTAGCCAACTTAACACCACCACCTTTTCCACGTCCACCTGCGTGAACCTGAGCTTTAATAACGTGCCAACCTGTACCTGTTTCTTCTGTTAGTTTTTTTGCAGCATCAACTGCTTCAGCAGGAGTACTTGCAACAATTCCTCGTTGAATTCTAACTCCAAAACTGCTTAAAATTTCTTTTCCTTGATATTCGTGTAAGTTCATCTGTATCGTGATTTTAAAACGGTAACAAAAATACAAATTCAATGATGAAATTATATATTTTTTTTATAAAATTATATTTTACTAAAAATTCCGTTTAAAATAGACAAAAAACCTTTTTAAGATATAATTAACACATTAATTCTGTAACGCTTTAATTTTTCTACTGTCTTTAAAACAATTAACAACATTTTATGTTTTGTCTGTAATCTGTCAGATATATTCGTGATGTGTTTAATACACCAATCAACCAATTTGTATATGTTCAAAAGAGTCTCTTTAATTCTGATAGCTTTTATAAGCACGCATCAGATATTTTCGCAAAACCCAAAGAATAGAAAAACAATTAAAACCACAAGAGTCTCTAAGGCTCCGAAAATTGATGGAAATTTAGACGACGATGTTTGGCAAAATGCAGAAATCTGTACCGATTTTGTTATTCTTAGACCAGATAATGGTAAACCAGTGAGTAAAGCATACCAAACCACTGTTAAAGTAATCTACAATGATGATGCTATATACATATCAGCAGAAATGTTAGATCCAAATCCAGAAGATATTCCTAAAGAATTTGCAGTTAGAGATAACTTTGGTATTGCAGATTTCTTTTTGGTAACAATTAACCCAAATGACGATGGCCAAAACCCATTCGAATTTTTAGTTCAAACTACAGGAAACCAAGGCGATGCTAAAGTTTCTAACGGAAATGAAGATTTTAATTGGAGTGCAGTTTGGGATAGTGCAGCAAAAATTACAGAAAAAGGTTGGAATGTAGAAATGGAAATACCTTACAGAGCCTTACGTTTTGCAAACAGACCTGTACAATCTTGGGGATTTAATTTTCATAGAAGATTAGAAAAATTAAACCAACAACACACTTGGACTCATATTGATAATGCAGTAGGTAGATGGACACAATATGATGGTTTAATTACAGACTTTAAAAATATAAAGCCACCAACAAGATTAAATTTATATCCTTACGCTTCTGCAACAACCACAACTTTTGAAGGTAATACCGATTTTAATTACAGTATTGGTATGGACATTAAATATGGTTTAACAGAAAATTTTACTTTGGATGCCACTTTAATTCCCGATTTTAGTCAAGTTGGTTTCGATGATGTAGAATTAAACCTAGGTCCTTTTGAGCAACAATTTACAGAACAAAGACAGTTTTTTACAGAAGGTACTGAGCTATTTAATATTGCCAATTTATTTTATTCTAGAAGAATTGGCTCTAATCCTATAGACCAATTTGATGTTTCTAGCACACTTTCTACAGACGAAGAAATTATAGATTATCCAGGTAAAGTTACCATGCTAAATGCCGTAAAAATTTCTGGAAGAACGCAAAAAGGATTAGGAATCGGTTTTTTTAATGCAATTACAGAAAAAACAGAAGCCACCATTAAAAATAATATCACAAACGAAGAAAGAAAAGAGGTTATTAGCCCTTTTACCAATTATAACATTTTAGTTTTAGACCAACAATTTAACCAAAATTCAACCATTTCTTTAATCAACACAAATGTTACTAGAGATGGTAGATTTAGAGATGCAAATGTTACTGCTTTAGATTGGCATATTGAAACCAAAGACAGCAAATACAATGCAGATGGCTCTGTAAAAATGAGTTCTATAAGCGATGATGTAAATAACAATGGTTTAGGTTATTATTTTGACAATAGTTTTGGTTACAACTCTGGACATTGGAATTGGGAAATTGGCTATAATTTTGAAAACAAAGATTACAATCCAAACGATTTAGGAATTCTTTTTAGCAATAACCAACAAACAATTTATGGTAGTGCTGGTTGGCGTACGTTACAACCTACCAAAAAATTTAATTCTTACAGTTTCTATTTTTACAACAATGCAGAATTCCAACATTTTTCTGGAATATTTACAGGTTATTCAGCCAGTTTTGGCGCAAATGCCCAAACAAGAAATCGATTCTTCTTTGGAGGAAATTTAAATTATCAAACAGAAAACAAAGACTTTTTTGAACCAAGACAAGGCTCAACTAGTGGCGTTTATTTTTTGCAACCCGAAAGAAAAAACATCAATGCTTGGATATCTACCAATTCACAAAAAAAGTTTCAACTAGATGCAGATTTCTGGCATACTGCTTATTCTAATAACCCGAAAGTTGGTTACGGATTTAGCGTTTCACCTCGTTATCGATTTACAAATCAATTTTCTTTACAATACAGCTTAAATTACAATCAATTTTACGACGATCAGGGTTATGTAGATGAAGTTGATACCAATATTATTTTTGGTATGAGAGATCGTAAAAACTATACAAATTCAATATCTGGTAAATATAGTTTTAGTACAAAATCTTCGCTTTCTTTAACTTTTAGACATTATTGGGGGGCTGTAAATTATAATGACTATTACAATTTAACTTCAGATGGTGGATTAAGTAAAAACAACACCTACCAAGGAGAAAATGTAAATTTTAATAGTTGGAATTTAGACTTAAATTACATTTGGCAATTTGCTCCTGGAAGTCAGTTGATTGCTTTTTACAGAAATTCTATCTATAATTCTGATACGAATTCAAACTTGAATTTTTTCAGAAATTTAGAGAATTTATTCGATCAATCACAAAGCCATACTTTTTCTGTAAGGTTTGTCTATTTTATAGATTATAATAAGATTAAGAACATTTTTAAAATTTAAAATTCTCCCAAATTTCAATAAATACGGATATATTTAAAAAGTATATCCGTTTTTTTATACATTCGTAAATAGATATAAAAACTATGATTGTTACAAAAAATATCCATAAATATTATGGTGATGTTGAAGTTTTAAAAGGAGTAGATTTAGAAATTAAAAAAGGAGAAATTGTAGCTATTGTTGGTCCTTCTGGAGCAGGTAAAACGACACTTTTACAAATTTTAGGCACTTTAGACAAACCGTTAAAAGAACAAGATTTCGAAATTTCTATCAATGCAACCTCACTTAAAAATTTAACCGACAAACAATTATCAGAATTTAGAAATAGGCATATTGGTTTTATTTTTCAGTTTCATCAATTATTACCAGAATTTACTGCTTTAGAAAATGTTTGCATTCCTGCATTTATTGCCAAAAAATCTAAAAAAGAAGCCGAAAAAAGAGCTAAAGAATTGCTTGCTTTTTTAGGTTTATCCCACAGAATTAACCACAAACCTAACGAACTTTCTGGTGGTGAACAACAAAGAGTTGCTGTAGCTAGAGCCTTAATTAACAACCCTTCTGTTATTTTAGCAGATGAACCCAGTGGAAATTTAGATAGTGAATCTGCTAAAAATCTGCACGAATTATTTTTTAAACTGCGTGATGAATTTGGTCAAACTTTTGTGTTAGTTACCCATAATTTAGAATTAGCAGATATGGCAGACAGAAAATTAACAATGAAAGATGGTAAAATTCTTTAGTTGATAAATGAACAAAACTGAACTCAAAGAATTTCTAGACGAAAAAGTTGTTTTATACAATAATCCAAAATTTATTGAATCAGATCCGATTCAAATTCCGCATACATTTACTTTAAAAGAAGATATAGAAATTGCTGCTTTTTTAACAGCTACTATTTCTTGGGGTAATCGAAAAATGATTATTAAAAATGCTTTTAAAATGATGGAACTTTTAGACAATTCTCCTTACGATTTTGTATTAAACCATCAAGAAAAAGACTTAAAAGTATTCGAAAACTTTGTACATAGAACTTTTAATTACATCGATTTTCAACAATTTATAAAGTCTTTGCAAAACATATATAAAAACCATTTTGGTTTAGAAAATGCATTAAATATAAAAGACAATTCTAAAAATTACAAAACAGCAATACATCAATTTAAAACTATATTTTTTGAAGTTGACCATCAACAAAGAACCCAAAAACACGTTTCTGATCCGCTTAAAAATTCGGCGGCAAAACGTATAAATATGTTTTTACGTTGGATGGTTAGAAACGATAATTCTGGTGTAGATTTCGGAATTTGGCAAACTCATAATCCTGCAAATTTATCTTGTCCTTTAGATGTA
Source organism: Polaribacter sp. M10 (assembly GCF_054968445.1). Classification (NCBI taxonomy): domain Bacteria; kingdom Pseudomonadati; phylum Bacteroidota; class Flavobacteriia; order Flavobacteriales; family Flavobacteriaceae; genus Polaribacter; species Polaribacter sp. M10. The sequence continues at coordinate 58,268 of NZ_JBSSBG010000005.1, read as the reverse complement.
CATTCAGGTAATGTTGCTCGAAAATTAAAATTGTTAAACAGAAAACAAAACGACTGGAAAGCACTTTCTGAGTTAGACAAAAATTTAAGAATACTAGATAAAAACGATCCTGTAAAATACGATTTTGCACTTTTTGGATTAGGTGTTTTTGAAAAATTTTAATGATTCTGAGCTCCTGTTTTATTAAAATTATGATGCAAAAGATCAAAAAAATATTCTGTTTTCCAGCAAACACACTATGTAATAATATGGATTAATTTCCCTATTTTTGAGAGAACTTTAAACACAAAAATGCAATTTCAAAATCCTGAAATTTTATACTTTTTAGCACTACTCATTATCCCGATTTTAGTGCATCTTTTTCAACTCCAAAAATTTGTAAAAACACCTTTTACAAATGTTGCTTTTTTAAAAAAATTAGTACAAGAAACACGCAAAAGTTCACGCATAAAAAAATGGTTAATTTTAGCTACAAGAATGCTTTTATTTTCTGCGATAATTTTTGCATTTTCACAACCTTATTTCAGTAATAAAAATACAGAAACAAACCAACAAACTTTTTTATATTTAGACAATTCTTTAAGTACAAATGCTACAGGAGAAAAAGGAAATTTATTAAAAATAGCAGCACAAGAAATTATTGAAAATGCATCTGAAAAAGATATCTATTCTTTACAAACAAATACAGATTATTTTGCGGATATTTCTTACGAAACATTAAAAAATAACCTGCTTAAGATTACAAATTCGTCTAAAAAATTAAATCTTAAGTCTATTTTACTTAAAAATAACAGCACAAATAAAAGCAAAAGTAACACTTTACATAAAAGTATTTTAATTTCTGATTTTCAGAACACTTATAAAAATGAGTTTACAAATGTAACCAACACTTTTTCGGGAGTTCAATTAGAAAGCAGTAAAAAAAGTAACATTTCTATTGACAGTGTTTTCATCAACAATAACAACACAACAGATTTAACTATAAATGTTATCGTAAACAACCAAGGTAATGCCAAGAAAAATATTCCAATCGCTATTTTTAACAAAGAAAAATTAATTAGCAAACAGACTTTTTCTATAAATAAAAACACTAAAAAAACATTAGTTTTTAAAACACCAAATACTACTGAATTTTTAGGAAAAATAGACATCACTTTTAGCGACACTTTTTCTTTTGACAATAGTTTTTATTTTACTGTAAACAATACAAAAAAAATAAACGTTTTAAGCATAGGAAACAATGCTAATTACCTCTCAAAAATTTACACAAAAGAAGAATTTAATTTTACCACTTCTACCCTACAAAACACCAATTACAATTCTATACCAAAGCAACAAATTATCATTTTAAATGAGCTTGAAAACATACCAGAAATACTAGCTAAAAGTATTATTGATTTTTCTAAAAAAGGGGGCACAATTGTTATTATACCCAATCTAAAATCTGACTTAACATCTTATAATTTATTTTTGAATAAAATTGCGAGTTCTAGCATTCTATCAAAAATTTTAGATACTTTAAAAATTACGAATATCAATTTTAATCATCCTTTATTTAAAAATGTATTCTCTAAAAAAGTATTGAATTTTCAATATCCAATTGTTCAAAGCCACTACCCTATTTTATCAAAAAATATCAGTAACATTTTAACCTTAGAAAATAATACTCCTTTTATAAGTGAAATAAATTCTGATAAAAATAAAGTGTATTGGGTCTCTAGTGCTTTATCAAAAAAGAACAGTAATTTTTTAAATTCGCCATTAATAGTTCCTGTGTTTTACAATTTCGGAAAGCTGAGTTTTCAGCATCAAAAATTATACTATTATTTAGATGATGAAAATAAAATTGATGTTGAAACCAATTTAGAAAAAGATGAAATCTTATCCATTGTAAACAACAATACATCATTTATTCCTCGTCAAGAAACGCATCAAAATAAAGTAAGCATTACTACAAAAGACAATCCTTTAAAAACAGGATTTTATCATATCATCAATAAAAAAGACACATTACAAACAATTGCTTTTAACACCCCAAAAGAAGAGAGTTTACTCAATTTTTTAGATTTAAAATCGTTGAGTAAAGAATTTAAAAATATAGAAGCCTCTTCTTCTGTTGCAAGTATTTTTAACGATTTAAACAAAAAGAACGAAGTTCAATGGCTTTGGAAATGGTTTTTAGCTGTAGCAATTGTATCTTTGCTTTTAGAAATTTTTATTTTAAAGTTCTATAAACCATGAGTACGCTTCTCAAAAACGCAACAATTATAGATGCAACTAGTCCTTATCATCTTCAAAAAAAGGATGTTTTAATTCGTAATGGAAAACTCGAAAAAATAGCAGATACTATTGAAAACAAAGAGGATTATACAATTGTTACCTTAAAAAATTTACATATTTCTTGCGGCTGGTTTGATTCTAGTGTTTCTTTAGGAGAACCTGGTTTTGAAGAAAGAGAAACCATAGCTAATGGTTTGCAAGTTGCTGCAAGAAGTGGATTTACAGCAATTGCTGTTAATGCAAACACAGATCCTATAATCGATTCTAAATCGGATGTTGAATACCTAATTAACAAAGCCAATAATTCTGCAACAAAATTGTATCCTATAGCTGCTTTAACACAAAAAAGTAAAGGAATAGAAATGGCTGAATTGTATGATATGCAACAATCTGGAGCCATAGCTTTTGCAGATTACAACAAACCTATAGAAAACGACAACTTAATGAAAGTTGCACTTTTGTACGCTCAAAATTTTGATGGTTTAGTGTTGAGTTTTCCTAAAAACAATGCGATTGCTGGAGAAGGAATTGCAAACGAAGGAATAAATAGCACCAAATTAGGTTTAAAAGGAAGCCCAGCTTTGGCAGAACATATTCAAATTGTAAGAGATCTGTTTTTATTAGAATACACAGGAGGCAAATTACACATCCCAACAATTTCTACAGCAAAATCTGTTGACTTAATTAGAGATGCCAAGAAGAAAGGATTACAAGTTACTTGTAGTGTTTCTGCACACCATTTAACTTTAACGGATAGTGAATTGCATGAGTTTGATAGCAATTTTAAAACAAATCCGCCTTTACGAACAGAAAAGGATATAAAAGCTTTACAAAAGGGAATTAAAACAGGTGTTATTGATGTTATTACTTCAGACCATAATCCTATTGATATAGAACATAAAAAAGTAGAATTTAGCCAAGCCAAAGATGGTGTAATTGGTTTAGAAACTGCTTTTGGAGCCATTAATTCTGTATTAGAATTGGAAGATTTTATCGATAATTTAACCAGCAAACCTAAAGCTATTTTTGGTTTAGAAAATTACACAATTAACGAAGGAAATAAAGCTGACATTACTTTATTTAATCCAAAAGAAGAAATCGTTTTTACAAAACAACAAATTTTGTCAACCTCTAAAAACAGTCCTTTTATCAACAAAAAATTAAAAGGAAAAGTTTACGGAGTTTACGCCAACAATCAATTAATATTAAAATAAATATTATGGAAAACACCTCTGTAAGTGAAGGAAAAACAGCTGCAATTATTAGTCATTTTTGGATTGTAGGCCTAGTAATTGCATTTGTAATGAACATAAATAAAAAGAATTATTTTGCTAGTTTTTATATTAGACAAATGATTGGTTTAAATATTATTCAGTTTTTAAACGGAGCAATTATTCTTAAATTTTTTGGTAGTTCTGCTAGTTATATTATTGGAGCTTTAACTTTTATTCTATGGATTATTTCTTTAATAGGAGCTTTTAAAGGAGAGGAAAAAGAAGTACCTGTTGTTGGTGAGCATTTTCAAAATTGGTTTAGAGCTATTTAAATTTGCTACTTTTTCTTAATATTTTATATTTCAATTAATTTTTATCTAGCTAACACAAAGCATCTAAAAAACCATGAGTTTAAACTACATTATAAAAGAACCTACCATAAAAACTGAAAATTCGCCTTTGTTAATTTTATTGCATGGTTATGGTAGCAATGAACAAGATTTATTTTCTTTTGCAGAAGAATTACCAGAAGAATTATTGATTGTAAGTGCACAAGCTCCTTACGAAATGGGCTATGGAGGTTATGCTTGGTATGCTATAAATTTTGATGAAATAAATGGTAAATTTTCAGATTTAAAACAAGCCAAAGAATCCATTGATAAAATTGCTGTTTTTATAGATGACATAAAGAAAAAATACAACACCAATACAGAAAAAACCTTTTTATTAGGGTTTAGTCAAGGTGCAATTTTAAGCTATTCTTTAAGTTTCTTTTATCCAAATAAAGTAAATCATGTTGTTGCTTTAAGTGGATATATTAATATGGAATTATTGCCTGCAGAAATTTCTAAAAACATACAAACAGATTACTATTGTTCTCATGGAACTGTAGATCAAGTTTTACCTATAGATTGGGCTAGAAAAACCAAACCTTTTTTAGATAAGTTAAAGTTAGAAAGTGTTTATTCAGAATATCCTGTAGGTCATGGAGTTGCACCACAAAACTTCTACAGTTTTAAATCTTGGATTGAAGAACGTTTATAAAAAATTACGTTTTTTTATTTTTTCTTTGGATGACAAACATCAACCAAAACAATAGTTTTAGAGAAATTTAATACCCCATTTTAAATAGTTTCTCCACTTTTGCAATCAATTCAAAAGGTTTATAAGGTTTAAAAACAACATCTGCAAAACCTATTTTTAAATAACCATCTTTGTATTCTTGCGTAGCATTACCAGTTAACGCCAAAATAGGAGTTTGTTTATTTTTATAAAAGCCTTCTCTTTGTTTAATTAAAGCCTCGCCTGTTAATTGTGGCATGTTAATGTCTAAAATTATAGCATCAAAATCTATATTATTTAAGGTATTTAAGGCTTCTAACCCATCATTTACAACAGTTACTTTTGCACCTTCTTTTTCTAAGAAATGAATAGTTATTTTCTGATTTAAATGATCATCATCTGCTAATAAAATCTGTTTATCTGTTAAATCTATTTTAGCTAAACCTGTAGTTTTTGCAACACTCTTTTCTGCAGTTTTTACAACTTTTTGAAAAGGAATTTCTACAGAAAAAGTAGTTCCAACATTTATTTCGCTAGCTACAGAAATAGAGCCTTTCATGGCACCAATTAATCGCTTAACAATAGACAACCCTAAACCAGCACCTCCGTGAATTCTGTTATCATCTAACTCTGTTTGTCCATATTCCTCAAAAATTTCTACAGTTTGTTCTGCAGTCATCCCTCTACCTGTATCTGTAATTTTAAAACGAATTTCGGTAGTTTTATCACTCTCAGAAATTACTTCTGATGTTAACGAAATTTTTCCTGTTTTGGTAAACTTTAAAGCATTGCTCAACAAGTTAGAAATAATCTGAGTAATTCTTACACCATCTCCAAATAAAGTTTCTGGTATTTGGTTTGATGTCTGAATTTCTAGTTCTACTAAATGATTTTTATTTTGATTTTTATAATTGATAAAAGTGCCTTCTAAAATTTCTTTTATATTGATTTCTTCTATCGCTAATTTTAATTTTCCTGCTTCAATTCTTGATAAATCTAAAATATCATCTACAATAACTTTTAAGTTTTTACCTGCTATTGCCAAATATTTTACGTATTCTGCTGCTTTTTCACTTAAATTTTCATCAGAAATCATGTCTGTATATCCTAAAATTGTATTTAAAGGATTGCGAACTTCGTGACTCATCATCGCCAAAAAACGTGATTTTTCTTCGTTAGCTTTGTCTGATGCTTTTCTTAAAATAGCAAGTTCATTATTTTTTTCTGAAAGTTCTCTTTTCATAAAAAACAAATCATTTCTATTTTGATTTAACTGAATAATCGTTTTATAAATTTTAGTTCTATTATGGATTAAAAGAGAAATATTATCGCCAGTTTTTAACAACTCAATATCTACATTGTATTCTATTTCTTCTGAATTGATTATTAGCCCTTCCATTACAAAAGATTCGTTTTCTGGAAGCAATTCTAAAGTTCCAAAAAGAAAAGGACAAGGATTAAAAATAGACGTTTGTAATACAAATTCTTTTGCTGCAAATTTACCAGCATTAAGACTTACAATAACTCCTTGGCTATCTACAGTGAGCTCTATAAAAGCTTTTTCAATTTTTTCGGGTATCAAAAAGTTTTATTTTAAGGATTGTTTTGCTAAAGTGATAAATGCGTCTTCTACATTTTCATCTTCTTTAGCACTAGTAACCAAATCAATAGGAATACTAATCACTTTTTTTATTTGTTCTAATTCTGTTGAAGTAAGCAAATCTTTTTTGTTACCAACAACTGTAATACAATCTAGTTTAGATAATTCTTTAACCGTTTTTACCTGACTTTCTATATTTAAATAAGTTTCTTCTCTAGAAAGATCGAACACATACATTGCTGCACTTGCTCCTAAAAAATAAGCTTTGGGTACTTTTTCATCTTCTTTTGTACCAGCAACATCCCAAATTAATAGTTTTATTTTTTCTGAGTTAAGTTCTACTATTTTTGTGCTAACTCTAACACCTATTGTACTGATATATTCTTCTGAAAATTCGTTTAAAACAAACCTTCTTATTAATGAAGTTTTACCTACTCCAAAATTACCAACTAGTAAAACTTTTTTTGCAATCATTTAAAAATTTATTTGGATTTTATAAACGTTTTAAAAATCAACTCATTTAACCTTTCTTCATCTTCTAAAAAACTTCTATCCATTAAAACTCTTTCTGCCAGCGTATTAATATCATCTAAAAGATGTTCTTTAAATTCTGAGTTTAAAATTCCAGATGTGGCTGTAGCAATGTAGATGGTTTTAAAATTTTGGATTGATAATTGAAAGGTTTCAAATTTAATATCTTCTAAATCTTGTCCTTCTTTAGAAAAAGCATCTTCTGCAAAAGATTTAATGGCAGTTAACATTCCAGAAACCATGTCTTTATCTGCAATACTACCTCTAGAAAAATTTCCTTTTAACAAACCAGAATCTTTCTCTATTACAAAAACTTCTTCTATTATAGGTTCAAAAACCTCTTGAAAAACATCATCTGCATCTGTTCTTTTTCCTTTAAATAAGCGTTTTATGATCTGAGAAATTGAAAATTTATCGTTAATGGTTTCGTTGATGGTTTCTGTAAGTTTAGCTATTTCTGCGACAATAAATTTCTTAATCAATTTACCAATAATTGGGTAAAGAGCTTCTACAACTTCGTCTTGAGATTCTTTAATCTGAACTTTTATAGCTTCTGTAATATGACCACCAAAATGATTTGAAAAATTATTTTTTAAATCATCAAGTTTTTCGTCTATAACAGGGTTTACTTCTTTTTTAACTTCAGTTTTTTCTAAAAATTTTGCACTTAAAGATTCAAATTCTTTTCTATCATCGGTTAATAAAAGTTCTTTTAGTATTTCAAAACGATTGTCTGTTTTATGATTTACAGTCGTTTTTTTCATCTATTCTTGCAGCATCTGTGCAATCTTCTCTAAGGCTTTTCCTAATTTTCTTCTATCCGCTTTTTCATCATCTAAATCTGCTAATCTCTTGTCTAAATCGTCATTTAAATCTTGAAATTTATGATCAACCAAGCTTTCTAAATCAGACAATTTATTTTCAAGATTGGTAACCGCTTCAGCTAAATTATGATCACTTTGTTTTTTTAAAGCTTCTATTTTTTCGTAAACATCTGCAAATTCAGAATCATATTTTTGAATATTTTCTCCAAAAATTAGATCTCTTACAGCAGCTATTCTAGAATCAACTTGCTGATTTGAAGCTGCTTCATTATTTTGTTCGGGAGTTTGTGACATGCTTTTATTTGGTTTATTAGAACTTTTTATCTTTTAAATTCGATGACTAAAGTTCTGAAAACAATAGCCTTGCAGACAAATATACATTAAAAAACAAATTATAAAAACCTACACTGTAATTTTTAAACCATCGAAAGCCAAATAGACATTTTCTGGTAACTGTTTAGAAACTTCTTTGTGAAAACCAAGTTTATGGCTAATGTGTGTAAAATATGTTTTTTTAGGAGCTATTTCTTTTACAAAATCTAACGCTTCTTGTAAATTAAAATGAGTAAAATGCTCTTGAATTCTTAATGCATTTACCACCAAAACATCTAAGTTTTTTAGTTTTTCTTTTTCTGACGCTGCAATACTTTTTACATCTGTTAAATATGCAAAATCTTGAAACCTATAAGCTGTTATTGGTAACTTACCATGCATTACCTCAATTGGAGTTACTTTTAAGTTACTTACCAAAAAAGGAGAATCATCTACTAGAAAAGGAGAAACTGTTGGTGCTCCTGGATATCTGTTTTCTTTGCTAAAAATGTACTCAAATCGTTTTTCTAAACTAGTTAAAACTCTCTTAGTTAAGTAAATTGGCATTTCACCTAAAATATAACAAAAGGGTCTTAAATCATCTAAACCACCTATATGATCTGCGTGTTCGTGTGTAAAAAACACACCATTTATCAATTGTACATCTTCGCGTAACATTTGCTGTCTAAAATCGGGACCGCAATCAATTACGTAAGAAACATCATCCCAAGAAATTAAAACCGACGATCGTAAGCGTTTGTCTTTGGCATCTGTAGACAAACAAACAGGATCTTTACTTGCAATCATTGGTATGCCTTGAGAAGTACCTGTGCCTAAAAAGGTTATATGTAATACTTTTTTGGTTAAATTCATTACAACAAAAATAACATAAAAATTGACTGATTGTATTCTTATTTATTACATTTGTTAAGTACAAAAAAAATCGGATATGGCAATTTCTTTGAAAGGAGATCAAGAAATTAGTAGTGTACCTACTACTAAAAATAAAGCATTAAGAATAAATTTAAACAAAGATATTTACGGAACTTTTGCAGAAATAGGTGCAGGACAAGAAACAGCTCGTAATTTCTTTAGGTCTGGTGCTGCATCTGGTACAATAGCAAAAGCTATGAGTGCTTACGATAAAGATTTTTCTGATGCAATTTATGGTATAGAAGAAGACAGACGTTATGTTACACAACCTCGTTTAAAAAAAATGTTAGGTCACGAAATCGATTTAATGGAGGATCGATTAAGCAGACAAAAACATCCAGATAAGTTATTTTTTAGTTATGCTAATACTGTAACTACTATAGATTTTGCAAGAAAATTTAAAGGGCATGGTTGGGTAGGAATCCGTTTTCAATTAGATCCATTAGAAGATTATAATGAAATTGTTTTGCATCTTCGTTTTAAAGAAACTGATGCGCGTTTGCAACAAGAAACTCTAGGTATTTTGGGTGTAAACCTTATTTATGGCGCGTTTTATTTAAATGATAATCCAAAAGAATTGGTAAAATCTTTTTATCATAATTTAGGAAATCATCAACTAGAAATTGACATGATTAATTTCTCAGGACCTCGTTTTATGTATGTAGACAATCGTTTAATGAGTTTACAATTACTTAAAAATGGAATGACAAATGCTGTAATGTTTGGGCCTGATGGTAACAACTTATTACCTGCACAAGTACTTTATAAAAAAAACATTTTAACTTTAAGAGGTAGTTTTAGACCTGTTACTAAAGTTAATATGGATATGTTTGAGCAATCTAAAAAAATGTTTTTAGCAGAAAAAAAGGTAGAAGAAAGTAAAACACAGGTTATTTTTGAAATTACCCTTAGTAATTTATCTGCAGAGGGTAAAATTAACGAGAGAGACTTTTTAGACAGAGCTGAATTACTGTGTTCTTTAGGCCAAAATGTAATGATTACTAATTTTCAGCAATACTTTAAATTGGTAGAATATTTTAGCGAATTTACCAAAGAAAGAATGGCCTTAGCAATGGGCGTTTTTAACCTTGTTCAAATTTTTGACGAGAAATATTATAGAGATTTAAGTGGTGGTATTTTAGAAGCTTTTGGTAAACTTTTTCATAAGGACTTAAAAGTGTACATGTACCCATATCATGATCCAGAAACTGGTGAATATATGAACAGTAAAAATTTAAAAGTACATCCTAGAATGAAAGAATTGTACAAATTCTTTAAAATCAATGGTAAAATTTTAGATATAAAAGATTTTAATAAAGATGTTTTAGATATTTTTTCTAGAACTGTTTTAAAAATGATAATGGAAGGCAAAGAAGGTTGGGAAGAAATGCTACCAGAAGGCATACCAGAAATAATAAAACATAATCGATTATTTGGTTATTCTAGATCTAGACGTAAAAATTAAACTTTATTAGCAGCCATATTAAACCTTTTTAGTATTTTATTGTCTTACAACAAACGTAGTTTTTTTTGATAGACGAGATTACACTAATACAAGAACTTCAGAATACAAAAACTAGAGAAAAAGCCTTTAGAGTATTAATTACTCAATACAAAGAGCGATTGTATTGGCATATACGTAAAATTGTAATTGTACATGATGATGCAGATGATGTATTGCAAAACACATTTGTAAAAATATTTAAAAATATCGATAAATTTAATAGCGAAAGTAAATTGTATTCTTGGATGTATAGAATTGCAACTAATGAATCTATTACCTTTATTAATAAAAGAGCAAAAGAAAGAAATGTAGATATTTCTGATTATCAACAACAATTAGCAAGTACTCTAGAAAGTGATTTGTATTTTTCTGGTGATGAAATTCAGATTGTATTACAAAAAGCAATTGCAACTTTACCACAAAAACAACAATTGGTTTTTAATATGAAGTATTTTCAAGAGTTGAAATATGATGAAATTTCAAAAATCTTAGAAACTTCAGTAGGCGCATTAAAAGCTTCATATTTTCATGCCGTAAAAAAAATAGAAAAATATATAAAAACAGAAACCAATTAAACCTTTTTAAACTTTAAAGGTCTAAATAACAATGGAAAACGAAATTAAACATAGTGAAGCATATATTAGATCAAGAGCAGGCAAAAAGCCTGGTTTTTCTACTCCTTCAAATTATTTTGATAATTTAGAAGAAGATATTTCTATAAAAATTTCTGAAGAAAATTTCATCAAAAAAACATCATTTAAAGTACCTGACACTTATTTTTCTGGTTTAGAAGATAATATTTTAGCAAAAGTTTCATCCGAAGAAAAAAAAGAAAGTAAGGTAATTTCTTTAAAAGATAGCGTTTTAAAAATAATTCCTTTTGCAGCAGCAGCTTCTATTGCCTTGTTTATTGGTTTAAATTCTTATCTGTTTAAGTCTAAAAACACTAGTAATTTAGATGTTTTAACCGATGACGATTTTGAACAGTGGTTAGATGTTAGCACGATACATACAGATGATATTGTAGAAATTTTACCAGAAGATATTTTAGATGTAAATGAGTTTTCTTACGCACTAATTAAAGATGAAAGTATAGAAGATTATATAAGCTCTATAGACAATACTTCAATTTTAAACGAATTAAATTAAAACACTAGAAAATGAAAAAAATAATTACTTTTTTATGTATTTCTATCTTCTTCTTATCAATTTCTATAAATGCCCAAATGAGCAAAGAAGGAAGAGAAAAAATTAAAGCTTTAAAAGTGGCTTATTTAACAGAACAAATGAACCTTACAACTTCTGAAGCAGAAAAGTTTTGGCCTGTTTACAATACATTTATCAAAACGCAATATTCAATTAGAAATAACTATAAAAAAAGTGTTAAAGATGTTGAGAAAGAACACGAAGATTTTAATAATATAAGCGAAGAAAAAGCTAAAAAGCTAGTTTCTTTAAAACTGCTTACGGATAAAAAATTGTACGATTCTCAAGAAAAATTTACCAAAAGTATTCAGGGTATAATTTCTTACAAGAAAATTTTAAAACTACAAATTGCTGAAATGGAATTTGGTAGAAAATTAATGCGAAAATATAAGCATAGAGAAAGAAATAATAAAGAATAGAGAGAACAATAAAATAAATTAAAAAAATGGAAGCTATACAGCTTCCATTTTTTTTAATTTATTAAATGCATACAAGAGTATAACTCTGGTTTGTTTGCAGTAAATTGTTTCAACCAAATTGTTAGCTCATCTACTTCATAAGGCAATAACCTTGTAAGTGCTTTCTCTAACTCTTTGCAAAACAAATCTGAATTAAAACTTACTTTTTTTAGTACAGTTTTTGTGTACTCAAACATTGCTCTAGCCATATTTTTGGATGTTAATTATAATGTAATAACGTATTCTAAATCGTTTTAGTATACTATCCAAATTTACAAAAAAAAACCAATATCAAAATTTGATATTGGTCATAAATTTGTTTAGAAATTGTTAAAAAACTATAAGCTATTTACTTTTTCTACTAAGTTTTTAGCTTCTGTTTCTAATTCTTGATTTATTGCTTTGTAATGCGCCTTTTTATTCTCTACATTTTTTGCATTTACTTTAGCAATTAATGTGTCAAAAGTTTCAATCGCTTCATCAATAATCTCTTCTCCTTTTTTAGATTCGTTTTTTAAAATAGAAACATCTAATGTGTATTCTATAACATCACCTAAAACGTAATTAATATCTTTTTTTAAGTTTTTTATACTTGCCATTACTTTTTGTTTTAAAACGCAAATTTAGTTGTTTTTATCTAATTGGCTTTGATATTCTTTAAAAAATAAACCAAGATGATAACCATCTACTAATGCGTGGTTTACAGTTATAGCAACTGGCATTTTAAGTCGATTGTTTTCTATAAAGGTTTTACCAAATGCTAATCTAGGTATACTATCGTCTTTTTGCCCAGATTCTGGCTCTATTTGGCTGGTAAAAGAAAACCAAGGCAAGGCTGAACAATATATACATTCATCAGAATTTATAAGCGGGAATAAATCAATAGAATTTTGAATTCTTTCTTTTTCTTTTAAAAAATTTTGATGAAAAGTTTCAAAATCATCTGCAAAATGAATAAAAGAAAAACCAAATGTATGATCTTTTCTAGCAATTGTTGCAGAAGCATGAATTACATCTATAATTGCAATTTTATCATCCTGAATTCGATATTTAAAATTTTCTATGCCATTTAATGCTTTTAAACAAGCGTGCAAATAATACACAAAAAACGAGCGTTTTTCTGCTTTCGATTTTTTATAAATTTGAGTAACATCAACATTTACAGTAACTCCATAAAATGGATTTTTTAAACTTTTAAAATGATTAAAATGCGATTTTCTATTCCAATTTTCTATATCTAAACACCTCATATTAAACCTGTAAGCTCTTGTATATTAGAAAGTGTTTTATAAGCGTTCGATTTTTCATTATCGTTAACTTCTTCGTGCACCCAAGTTGTATGAAATGGAATATGAATGGCAGATGCACCAATTTTAATCAATGGCAAAACATCAGATTTTAAGGAATTACCAATCATTAAAAACTCTGAAGGATCTATGTCTAAATGCTTGATTAACTTTTTATAATCTTTTTCTTTTTTGTCGCTCATTACCTCAATATGATGAAAATATTTTAGCAATTTCGATTTTTCTAACTTTCTTTCTTGATCTAATAAATCGCCTTTTGTAGCCACTATCAATTTGTATTTTCCGTAAAAACTTTTTAGCACATCTTCTACACCATCTAACAATTCTATTGGTTTTTCTAACATTTCTTTACCAATATTTAAGATCGATTCAATAACTTTTGGATGTATTTGATAGTTAGAAATTTCTAAAGCAGATTCAACCATTGATAAAACAAAACCTTTAATTCCATAACCATAAAGTTTTAAATTATCGATCTCTTTTTTAAAGAGTTCTTGGTCTATTTTATTTTCGGTTTCGTATTTTGATAATAGTTTTGCAAATTGATGTTCTGCATCTCTAAAATAAGTTTCATTTACCCACAACGTATCATCAGCATCAAAGGCAATTACTTTTATATTTTTATTCATGTTGATCTAAAATTTTTATTGCTTTTTCTAAATCTTCTGGTGTATCTATACCCACAGATTCTACTGAAGTTTCTACCATTTTAATTTTTTTACCAATTTCTTGATAACGAATGGCTTCTATTTTTTCTGCAGCTTCTAAAGGTGTAATTGGTGTGTTATAAAAATCGATTAAAGCTTGTTTTCTAAATGCATAAACTCCTTTATGTTTGTAATATTTTACGTTGATATTTTTATCTCGGTGATAAGGAATTACGCTTCTAGAAAAATAAATAGCCATATTATTTACATCTGTAATTACTTTAACATTATTCGGATTTTCTACCTCTTTTACATCTGTAATTTCTACTTTCAAAGATGCTAAATCTACTTCTTTTTGAGCATCATCTTTAAAAACTTGAATTAATTTTGTTAAAGAAACAGCATCTATAAATGGTTCATCTCCTTGAACATTAATTACAATATCTACATCAATATCTGCAACAGCTTCTGCAATTCTATCAGAACCACATTCGTGTTCTTTTTTACTCATAATTGCTTTTCCATCAGCATTTTGAATGGTTTTAAAAATTACATCAGAATCTGTAACAACATACACTTCATCAAATAAATTGGTATTTAAAGCAGCTTGGTAAGTTCTTAAAATTACAGGTTTGCCTGCCAAATCTTTCATTAATTTACCAGGAAAACGAGATGCACTGTAACGTGCAGGAATCATTGCAATTACTTTCATAAAATTATATTTACAAGTTTTAAAAACTTTGTATTTAAAGTACAAATTTAAGGTTAATAGAATTAATCTGATTTATTTAAAATCATTTAACTTTGAAATTGAGTTTAAAATTTTACAAAAATAATTAGTTCAATAAGTTTGGTATCTTTTTTATTAAATTTACGGCGCAATTTTTTATCACTTAAAATAAGAATATTCAAGTTTGAAAAAAGTTACTCTTATCGTTTTTTATGTATTGATTACGGCTTGTGTTTATGGTAATCATAGAACTTTATATGTAGACGATTTTGTAAATATTTTAGGAAGTCCAGGTAAAGAAGACAAACTGCTGTTATTTGCTAAAAAAAATAATTTTAAGACGCTTATACTTTATCAATTGAATAAAGTTGATAAAAAATGGTCGCTTTCTGACCCAAGAAAAAATAATGTTTTGGCTGAATTTATTGCCAAAGCGAAAAGTGAATTTAGCATACAAAAAATTGGTGCTTCTGGAGAATGCGCATCTTTTTTTACCAACAGAATAGATCCTTACAATAATTCTAGAAACAGAGCAGAAGAAAAATTTGATATTTATAATCTTGAGTATGAATATTGGTCTCAAAATGCTTCTGGAGAAAATGGGTATTACTGCATTAACTATCTCAACGAAAACAAAATACCTTGTAACAGAAATGGTTCTTACACTTTTTTTATTGATAATTTAAAAGAACTAAAAAACCTATCTAAAAACAACATTCACGATATTAAAATTGAAGCTTATCTGGGGTACTATTCTCAAAATGAAGTTGCCAATATTGTTAAATATTGCGATCGATTAATTATACAAACTTCAGGTAAAAACCCAAAAGTTTCTTTCGCATCTGCCAAAAAGAATTTGGCACATTTAGCTAAAATTAACAGCAAGGTTAAAACATCCATATTATACTCAACTCGTATGAACGCAATGGGCTATTGGTTTAAATCGAATAGCTTAGAACGTGGAGAAAAAGATTTTTTTAATTTAATGAATCTTAACAATTCTAGTTATTCTAAAAACATCAATTTAGATGGTTTTAGCTATCACACGTATTCTTTTTTAGAAAAATCGATTAGTTATTTTTATTATACAAGAAACTAATACGTTAAAAATCAGCAAACAAATTTTTGATTTACACAAGAAAATAGCACTTCATTTTTCAAGAAAATGTGTTGATAACTTTGTATTTTAAAAAAAAGTTGTAGGTTTGTTTTCATAAATCCCTTAAAATCCCCTTTAAGTATGAAATGGAAATTCCCTAGATTTCTAGTAATTACGTTATTTGTTATATTTAAATCTTATGGATCTCACAGAATCTTATATGTAGATCAGTTTTACGATATTCTTGGTAACGAAAAAAAAGAAAACAACTTATTAGAGTTTACTGTACAGAATGGTTTTGATAAAATTATTCTTTATGATTTACACAAAATC
Organism: Polaribacter sp. M10; assembly: GCF_054968445.1. Taxonomy (NCBI): domain Bacteria; kingdom Pseudomonadati; phylum Bacteroidota; class Flavobacteriia; order Flavobacteriales; family Flavobacteriaceae; genus Polaribacter; species Polaribacter sp. M10. The sequence goes on along the minus strand of NZ_JBSSBG010000005.1, from coordinate 42,228 downwards.
AACAAAACTTATCCGCTTGCAGACAAAAACAAAAACAGCATTTTAGCTCGATTTATTTTTAAAGCAAAAATAAATTATGGTTTAAAAGGAGTTGGCGGTTCTGGAGAAAGTGGCGCATTTTTTATAAATGCAATTCACGCTTATAACATGTCTAGAATTAACCCAATTGAAAGGTTTGATACTTACAATTTAGAATATGAATATTGGAAAAAAGATGCCAATAAAAACGGAGGCTATTATTGCGAAAACTATTTAAAAACTAATGGCGAAGCTTGTAATAGAAAAACAACTTTTAATTTCTTTTTAAAATCTTTGGCTACCATGAAAGCTTTGGCTAAAGAAAATAGCCATAAAGTAACTGTAGAAGCTTATGTTGGAAAATATTATAAGCATGAAATTAAAAAAATATCTAATTACGTAGATCGTTTGCTTTTACATGTTTATGTTACAAATCCTAAAAACGGATTTAATTTTGCAAACGAAAGATTAGAATATTTAGCAGACATTAAAAATATGCCAAAAATATCTATCATTTATTCTTCTGAAACAATGTTTATGGGTGGGTGGTTAAAATATAATTCTATTAAAAAAGGCGAAAGAATTTTTATTGATAGTTTGCAGAAAAGCAATAAAGATTTACTTAGAAAAATTAATTTCACCAATTTTACATACTACAACTACAATAAATTAGCAAAATCTATAAAATACTACAATAGTATACATGGTGGATTCGAAAAACTCAAGAAAAACGAAAATATTTTAGCAGCCAATTAGTTTAAACTTCTCCAGAATACGTAACAAAATTTCTTGGAGTTTCGTAAAGTGTAATTTTTAAATCTAATTGATTAGGAATGTGTTTTCTTAACTTATCATAAATAACTACACAAATATTTTCGGCAGTTGGATTTAAGTTTTTGAACTCAACCACTTCTATATTTAAATTTTTATGATCGAAAGCATCTTCAATTTCAGATTTTATCAAATTTTTTAAAACACCTAAATCATACACATAGCCAGTTTCTGCATCGATTTCACCAGTTAAAGAAACAATTAATTCGTAATTGTGCCCATGAAAATTAGGATTACTGCATTTACTAAAAACCTCAAAATTTTTTTCATCAGACCAATCTTTTCTGTATAATCTGTGAGCAGCATTAAAATGTGCTTTTCTATGAACAGTAACTTTAGGCATTTGTTAATTTTTGATAAGATTCTTTAAAAATTATTTTAAACCACTCAGTATAAATTGCAGGATTATTTTCGATATCTACTTTAACCTCTTCTAACTGCATCCATTTGTAATTAGCAACCTCATCTTTATTAATATTCGGTTTATCATTATAACTGCCAATCATTACGTGGTCAAATTCGTGTTCTGTTAAGCCATTATCAAAAGGAGCTTTGTAAACAAAAGAAAAAACTTCTTTTAAATCGGCTGTAAAACCCATTTCTTCTTGCAACCTTCTTCTACCAGCTTCTACATTACTTTCTCCATCTCTTTGATGAGAACAACAAGTATTTGTCCATAATAATGGCGAATGATATTTATGAGCTGCTCTTTGTTGCAACATCAATTCTCCTTTATCATTAAAAATAAATACAGAAAAAGCACGATGTAAAACGGCCTTTTCATGTGCTTCCATTTTAGGCATTAAACCTAATTGTTTGTCCTTTTCATCAACTAAAACTACCAATTCCTCCATATTTGCAAATATAAGATATCAGAATAGTATTTTTACTTAAATTTTTAATAAAACCATTACATTTTTCTATTCTTTTATTCTGATGATTTATATTTGAGCATTATAAAACCTGTTTAAAGTGAAGCTTTTTTTACGATTACTCTTGCTAACTCTACTTATTTCTTTTTATCAATGCGATTCTCAAAAAAAAGAAAGCAAAATAGAAAATACACCAACAAAAAAAACGATTCAGCAAAAAGAAGAAGAGAAAATCATTAAACCTTGGGATAGTTTAAATAGCAAAAATACTGAAGCTTTTTTATTAGAATTTGGCAAACAAAACCCAGAAACAAAAGTTATTATAAAAACTAAATTCGGCAACATAAAGCTAAAACTTTACGAAGATGTACCTGTACACAGAGCCAATTTTATTTTTTTAACAAAAATTAAATATTTCAATACCACTGTTATTTATCGTGTTGCAAAAAACTTTGTAATTCAAGGTGGTAATTCTGATAATATGTACACCCAAAAACAACGCAGAAAGTATGGTAATTACTTAATGAAACCCGAATTTAGAAGCCATAGAACACACAAATATGGAGCTTTAGCTGCAGCCAGACAATGGGAAAACAATCCAGATAAATTATCTAGTCCCTTCGAGTTTTACATGGTGCATAAAAGAAGTGGCGCTCATCATTTAGATAATGAACACACCGTTTTTGGCGAAGTTATATCTGGGTTTGATACCATGGATAAAATATCTAAAGTAAAAGTTGGTGTAGATGAATGGCCTATTAACGATATACAAATGACCATTGAAATTTTAGAGTAAAAGGTTAAAAAAAATCTTTATTTACAACTTAAAAATATCAATTTAAAGTAACTACACGTGTAAATTCCAGAAATTAGTGTCTATTTTCAACATAAAACCTATCTTTGCACCTCAAATTTTGTAGATGAGTTTTTTAGAAGAAATAGCACGTAGAAGAACATTTGGAATCATATCGCATCCAGATGCTGGTAAAACTACATTAACAGAAAAATTATTATTATTTGGTGGTGCCATTCAAGAAGCTGGTGCCGTAAAAAATAATAAAATAAAAAAAGGAGCTACTTCCGATTTTATGGAAATTGAGCGACAAAGAGGGATCTCTGTTGCTACCTCTGTTTTGGCATTTATTTATCAAAATAAAAAAATAAACATACTCGATACTCCTGGTCATAAGGATTTTGCAGAAGATACTTTTAGAACTTTAACAGCTGTAGATAGCGTTATTGTGGTTATTGATGTTGCCAAAGGTGTAGAACCACAAACCGAAAAATTAGTTGAAGTTTGTAGAATGCGTAGTATTCCAATGCTAGTTTTTATCAATAAATTAGATAGAGAAGGTAAAGATGCTTTTGATTTGTTAGATGAAGTTGAACAAAAATTAGGTTTACGAGTAACACCTATGAGTTTCCCAATTGGTATGGGTTACGATTTTAAAGGGATTTACAATATTTGGGAAAAGAAATTAAATCTTTTTTCGGGTGATAAAAAAACTACTATTTCAGAAGGTATTGAGTTTGATGATTTATCAAATCCTGATTTAGATAAAGCTGTTGGTGTAAGTGCTGCAGAAACTTTACGAGAAGAAATTGAATTGATAGACGAAGTTTATCCTCCTTTTCATCAAGAAGAATATTTAAAAGGAGAATTACAACCTGTATTTTTTGGTTCGGCTTTAAATAATTTCGGAGTTAAAGAATTATTAGATGCTTTTATCGAAATTGCACCTTCGCCTCAACCTAAAAAAGCAGAAGAACGTTTAGTAGATTCTAAAGAGAAAAAAATGACCGGTTTTGTGTTTAAAATCCACGCAAATATGGATCCTAAACACAGAGATAGATTGGCTTTTATAAAAGTGGTTTCCGGTACTTTTAAAAGAAATTCACCTTATTTACATGTAAGAAATGGAAAAAAGGTAAAATTTTCTAGTCCGAATGCCTTTTTTGCAGAGAAAAAAGAAATTGTAGACGAATCTTTTCCTGGTGATATTGTAGGCTTACACGATACTGGAAATTTTAAAATTGGTGATACACTTACAGAAGGCGAACAATTGAATTTTAGAGGAATTCCTAGTTTTTCTCCTGAACATTTTAGGTATGTAAACAATGCAGATCCAATGAAATCTAAACAATTATACAAAGGTTTAGATCAATTAATGGACGAAGGTGTAGCTCAATTATTTATCTTAGAAATGAATGGACGACGAATTGTGGGTACAGTTGGTGCTTTACAGTTTGAGGTTATTCAATATCGTTTAGAACACGAGTATGGTGCAAAATGTACTTACGAAAATTTAAATGTTCACAAAGCTTGTTGGGTAGAGCCAGAAGATCCAAAAAACGAAGAATTTAAAGATTTTAAAAGAGTAAAACAACGTTATTTAGCCAAAGACAAACAAGGTCAATTGGTATTTTTAGCAGATTCTGCTTTTACAATTCAAATGACTCAGAGCAAATATCCAACAGTAAAATTACATTTTACCAGTGAATTTAAAAACTAGAAACATGAAGAAATTCTTTTTGATAGGAATCATTTTTTTAAGCTTCAATAACTTTGCTCAAGAATTTAATTTGAATGATATTAAAGGAAAAGAACTTCACAATTCAATACGTTTAAATTATATTTTAATAGATCAACCAGACTTGGTGTATACTTATGGTGATGGTAGTTCATATACTTTAGATCCTAATATGGGTTTTTGGGGATTAAACTACAACATTCTATTAAACGATTGGTTGTATACAGGAGCTGGATTTCATGGAGCTGCTTATGGAGATCAAGGTGGTTTATTTACGTTAGGGGTAAATTTGGGTGTAAATTTTCCTATTTACAAAAACTTATCTTTTGATGCCAATGTTCATTTTGGTGGAGGAGGAGGATTTAGAAGTTTGGTAAATGGTGGTGGGTTATTATATACAAATGCAGGTTTAAAATACAACGCAAAAGGCTTTTCCTTTGGAGTTCAATATGGAAATGTAGATTTTTTTACAGGCATACAAGGTGGAGATAATGTTTCATTTTTTATAGAAATACCTACCACTTTAAGAACCAGTTCTTACGCAAATGCTCAAAAATCTTTTATTGTTAATAATGATAATGACGATGAATTCTGGAAAAAACCGGCTGTAAAAAATGTACAACAAGTTACTTTTGATTATTTCTTTCCAATTGGATCTTCAAGAAATGATGGTATTGCAGTTTTTAATGATGCGACACCTTTAACACAAACATTAAGCCTTTTAGGTTTTGAGTACCAAAGATATTTAACACAAAACACTTTTATTTATGCACATGTAGATGCTATGTATAGTGGTTTAGAAGCTGGTTTTATGGATGTGTTTTTCGGAATTGGTAAAAACTTTATTGAAACCAAATACGTAAACTTTTTTGCTAAAATGGGAATTGGTGCTGCTGGTGGAAGAATTTATCCAGAAAATGGATTAACTGTTTACCCAAATGCTGGTTTTGATGTTAAACTATCCAAAAATTTTGGAATTAGTGCTCATGGTGGTTATCATAGAGCTGTTGGTGGAACTTTCGAAGCTTATACAGCTGGTTTTAGTTTAAAATATTATGGTTTAAGTGGAGGAACCACTGATCCATTTACCAATAAAAAAGCCTCAATAATTAAAACGAAAGGTATTCATATTGGCGTACAAAATCAATCTTATTTTAAAGTAGCTAAAACATTTGGAGAACCATTAGATTTACAACTAATTGCTCTAAAAGTTATGTACGATATTAACAAAAGACTCTATCTTTCTGGTGAAGCTTCATTTGCATACGAAGGCGAATCTGGTGGTTATGCACATGGAATTTTTGGATTGGGAATTCGTAGTAATAAATTTATAAATAATAAATTTTCTTTATTTGCAGAAACTTCATTGGGAGTTGCAGGTGGTGCAGGAGTTGATACTGGAGAAGGAATTTTAATAAGACCAACTGCGGGTATTAACTATCATTACAATAACGATTTATCTTTTCAAGTTTCTGGAGGGCAGTATATATCTGCATATGGAAATGTCAATTCAACAAATTTAAACATTGGTTTAACTTATAGTTTATCAATATTAAATGCTAAAAAATAATTTATGCTGAATTTCTTTTCAGTAAAACATCAATAAAAACGATTAAATATTAAAAAATGAATAACGGTATATACGCAAAATTCAAAACACCTAAAGGTGATATTTTAGTACAATTAGAACACGAAAAAACACCTGGAACTGTAGGTAACTTTGTTGCTTTAGCAGAAGGTAATTTAGAAAACTCTTCTAAAGAGCAAGGAACTCCTTATTATGATGGATTAAAATTCCATAGAGTAATTCCAGATTTTATGATTCAAGGTGGATGCCCACAAGGAACAGGAACAGGAAACCCAGGTTATAAATTTGATGATGAATTTCATCCAGATTTAAAACACGATGCTCCTGGTAAATTAGCAATGGCTAATTCTGGACCTGCTACAAATGGTAGTCAATTTTACATTACCCACGTTCCTACTCCATGGTTAGATGGTAAACATACTGTTTTTGGTTCTGTAATTGAGGGTCAAGAAGTTGTAGATGCTGTTGCTCAAGGTGATGAAATGTCTGTTGAAATTATTAGAGTTGGTGATGATGCAGAGAATTTTAATGCTGTAGAGGCTTTTAGAACTTTTGAAGGAGCTAGAGAAAAACGTGAAGCTGAAGCAAAAGCTGCACAAAAAGCAATGTTAGATAAAGTTGCAGCTGGTTATGATGAAACTACAAGTGGTTTACGTTATAAAGTTTTACAACAAGGTGATGGAAAACAAGCTACCAAAGGAGCAAAAGTTTCTGTACATTATAAAGGACAATTATTAGATGGTACTGTTTTTGATTCATCATACAAAAGAAAACAACCTATAGATTTTAACGTTGGTGTAGGTCAGGTAATTTCTGGTTGGGATGAAGGTATTCAATTATTAAAAGTGGGTGATAAAGCTCGTTTTGTAATTCCATCTAACTTAGCTTATGGTTCTGCTGGTGCTGGAGGGGTTATTCCACCAAATGCAACCCTAATTTTTGATGTAGAATTAATGGCTGTTAATTAGTCTTATTAATTTAAAATCAATTTAAATAAAAAACACATAGATAATCTTAAATTAAATTCAATTTTATCTATGAATTCCGCAAAAAAACTTCTATTCTATAGAAGTTTTTTTAGTTTACCATATATTTTATAAAATGTATTTTTAAGGATAGCTAAAAGTTTTGGCTTTTGTCTTTAGTTTTTTGTATATTTAGGTTTTATAACGTAAACAATGGCCGATTTCTCCCTAAGGCGTACACAAATGGTATTTACTTTATCATTAATTACTTCGGTAATTAGTGTGGTATATATCTTTATAGCATTAAGCCTAAAATTAGACAATTTAGTATCGCTTCACACAGTTTGTATTTCTTTTTACCTCTTAGCTGCCTACTTTTCTAAAAAAGGTAATTTAATTGAATCAAGAATCATATACCTAATCATCTTAAATATAGGTATTGTTACATCTGCCTCTTATATTGGTCAAGAAGGTGGTATGGAATTTATGTTTATGTTTCCAATGTGTTTACCGTTTATGATATTTTCTTTTAACAGAGAAAAGATTTTTATATTCTTATTTTCTCTTCTATCAATTATACTTTGGGCATCTTTATATGTTACCAATTTTAACTTAATTGTAGAAACTAAAATTGATGTAGAACAAGCCACAAAATTCATTTACCCTGTTTCTATAATAATGACCTTATTCTTGGTTACCTTTCAGTTGTTTTATTATTCACATTTAAATTTTCTAAATTTTTCTACCATTCATAATTATAGAGAAGACGCCATAGAAGCGTCTAACGCAAAATCTAATTTTTTAAGCACCATGAGTCATGAAATTAGAACACCTTTAAATGCTGTAATTGGGCTTTCGCATATTTTAGGTGATAATAACCCAAGAAAAGATCAAGAACAGAATATAGAAGCGTTAAACTATTCTGGTAAAATATTATTAAACTTACTTAATAATGTTTTAGATTTTAGTAAAATGCAATCCACTAAAATTCAACTAGACAATATACCAACAGACTTATTATCTGCAACAAAACAAATAAAAAAAATACACGAAACATCTTGCTTAAAAAAAGGTATTGTAATGCATTTAGATATTGATGAAGATATACCTATAGTTTGGTTAGATATAGTTCGCTTTAACCAAGTAATTAATAATTTAGTTACCAATGCCATAAAATTTACAGATAAAGGTAGTGTTACTTTAAGAATTAAAAAGAAAAATCAAACTGAAGATTCTTTAACTTTGCTTACAGAAGTTATAGATACAGGCATTGGTATACCAAAAGAAAAACAAAAAACTATTTGGGAAGCTTTTACACAAGCCTCTACCTCTACCAATCGTTTGTATGGTGGTACAGGTCTTGGTTTACCTATTGTTAAAAGCATTGTACAATCTATGAATTCTGATGTAGAAATTGATAGTCTATTAGGCAAAGGAAGTCGTTTTTATTTTTATTTAGATTTAAAAATTGCCTCTGAAAAAGAATATCAAAAAACTACAGAAAAAAAAGTGCATAATTTTGATGGCGAAACTATTTTATTAGTTGAAGATAATTTAATAAATGTAATGGTGGCCAAACAAATATTAGAAAAAGCAAAACTTAAAGTTGATGTTGCTAATGATGGTTTAGCAGCAGTAAATAAGGTAAAAGAAAACCATTATGATGCCATTTTAATGGATATTCAAATGCCAATTATGGATGGTTATGAAGCTGCTGTTGAAATTAGAAAATTTAATAAAGAGATTCCTATTCTAGCACTTTCTGCTTCTGTTTTTATGGAAGTTAAAGATCGAATAAACGAAAGCGGAATGAATGGTTTTATCTTTAAACCTTTTGAACCTGAAGATTTATTAAATCAAATTGAAGTAAGCATAAACAGTTAAATTATATGACAACAAAATATTCTCAAAGAAGAATAAATCTAGTTTTTAGACTAGCAATAATACACGCTGCCCTATCATTACTTACTGTCTTTATAGCCGATTATTTAAATTTTTCTTGGTTAAGAAATTACAACATTTTTAACGTTGTTGTGTATTTTATAGCTGCAATTATTGCTAAAAAAGGCATTCTTAACTATGCCAGAATAATTTATCTATTAGCAAGTAATTTTGGAATTGGTGTTATTGCTTGTTATGTTGGTAAATATGGTAGTGTAGAATTTATTTACATGTTTAATATTGGACTACCTTTTATTGTTTTTTCTTTTAGAAGAGAAAGAGTTTTAGTACTGCTATTTACGTTAATACCACTAGTTCTATGGACTTTACTCTTTATAACTGACTTTAATTTATTCACGTATAGAAAACTAGATCCAGCCATTGCTAAAGAATTAATATATCCTATAGCTGTAACCAGTGCTATTGGTTTGGTAATTTTTCAGTTGATCTATTTTTTAATTCTAAACACAAGGTATTTTCAAAGAATTGAAAAGAAAAAATTAGAGGCAATAGAAGCTTCTAATGCAAAGTCAGAATTTTTAAGTACTATGAGTCACGAAATTAGAACTCCATTAAATGCTGTAATTGGGCTTTCGCATATTTTAGGTGATAATAATCCCAGAAAAGATCAAATTCAAAATATTGAAGCGCTTAATTACTCTGGTAAAATTCTTTTAAATTTACTAAACAATGTGTTAGATTTTAGCAAAATGCAATCTACTACTATTGAGTTAGACAATATTCCTACAAATTTATTAACCGCTACAAAACAGATTAAAAAAATACACGAAGCTTCTTGTTTGCGAAAAGGAATTACCATGAATTTAGAAATTGATGAAGATATACCTATAGTTTGGTTAGATATTGTTCGATTTAACCAAGTTATAAATAATTTGGTAACTAATGCAATTAAATTTACAGACGAAGGAAGTGTTACGCTAAGAATTAAAAAAATAAATCAGAAAGGAAAAAAATCATTAACCTTACTAACAGAAATTATTGATACAGGTATAGGAATACCTAAAGACAAACAAGAAACAATATGGGAAGCTTTTACACAAGCCTCTACAAACACCAATCGATTATATGGTGGTACAGGTCTTGGTTTACCAATTGTAAAAAGTATTGTAAATACAATGGGCTCTGATGTTAAAATTGAAAGCGATATTAATAAAGGAAGTCGTTTTTATTTTGAAGTTGAATTAGATATCGCATCAGAAAAAGAACTTAAAAAAACCGTTAAAAAGAAAACCTATACTTTTGAAGGTAAAAAAGTTTTGTTAGTAGAAGACAATCTAATTAATGTAATGGTTGGCAAACAAATTTTAGAAAAGGCCAAACTTACTGTAGACGTTGCTAATGATGGAGCAGTTGCTGTAGAAAAGCTAAAAGAAAACGAATACGATGTTGTATTAATGGATATACAAATGCCAGTAATGGATGGTTATACAGCCACTGTAGAAATAAGAAAGTTTAATAAAAATATTCCAATTCTTGCGCTCTCTGCTTCGGTTTTTATGGAAGTAAAAGACAAAATTAGCGAGTGTGGAATGAACGGATTTATCTTTAAACCATTTGATCCTCAAGATTTATTAGATCAAATAGAAGCAACAGTAAAATAAAGTAAAGTAAAATTTAAATAGCTGCTACATTTTTGCAGCAGCTATTTCCTTATAAGTTCCGTTTTCTAAGTTTTCTCTAATTGCAGAAAACGCGATAATAGTTTCGTCTATATCTTCTTGCGTATGTGTTGCTGTTGGTATTAATCTTAAAATAATTAATCCTTTAGGTATTACAGGATACACAACTATAGAACAAAAAATTCCATGATTTTCTCTTAAATCATTTACCATAGCCATAGCTTCTGGTATATCACCTTTTAAGAATACTGGTGTAATACAAGTTTGGGTAGTTCCTAAATCGAAACCAGCATTACGTAATCCAGATTGTAAAGCATTAGTATTTTGCCATAATTTTTCTTTTAATTCTGGCATTGTTCTAATCATATCCAAACGTTTTAATGCTCCTTTAACCATTGCCATAGGTAATGATTTTGCAAACATTTGCGATCTTAAGTTATATTGTAAAAACTGAATTACATCTTTATCACCTGCTAAAAAAGCTCCAATACCAGCCATCGATTTTGCAAAAGTTGCAAAATACACGTCTATATCATCTTGCACACCTTGTTCAAAACCTGTTCCTCTACCACCTTCTCCAAGTGTTCCAAAACCATGAGCATCATCAACTAAAAGTCTAAAATTATACTCTTTTTTAAATGCAACAATTTCTTTTAAACGACCTTGCTCTCCACGCATTCCAAAAACACCTTCAGAAATTACTAAAATTCCACCTCCAGATTTATCTGCAACTCTTTTTGCACGTTTAATGTTTTTCTCAAAGCTTTCCATGTCATTATGTCTGTAAACAAAACGTTTACCAGAATGCAAACGTACACCATCTATAATACAGGCGTGTGTATCCATATCGTACACAATAACATCATTTTTAGTAACCAAAGCGTCTATAGCAGACATAATACCTTGGTAACCAAAGTTTAGTAAATATGCTTTTTCTTTGTCTACAAATTCTGCACATTCACGTTCTAATTGTTCGTGCAAAGGTGTATGCCCAGACATCATTCTAGCACCCATTGGGTATGCCATTCCATGTTCTAAAGCTGCCTCTCCATCTACTTTTAAAACCTCAGGATGATTAGCTAGTCCTAAATAATCATTAATACTCCATGTAACAACTTTTTTACCATTAAAAGACATTCTATTAGAAATTGGCCCTTCTAATTTTGGAAACACATAATATCCTTCTGCTTGGTCTGCCCATTTTCCTAAAGGTCCTTTATCTTCTATAATTCTATCAAATAAATCTTTCGTCATTTTCTGTATTTTTGATTTTCTAACGTGGTGCAAATTAACCGCTTTTTTTGCAGTTTATCAAATTGTTAAGAAAATCTATGTTTTTATATAAATCCTTGTTGTTTCATCCAGGAATCATCGTAAATTTTGTTCATATATCTAGAACCATGATCTGGAAAAATTAAAACTACAAAACTATCTTCATTAAAATAATTTTGCTTTTCGTATTGTTTAGCTGCTTGTAAAACAGCACCACATGTGTATCCACAAAAAATACCTTCTTTATTCACAATTTCTCTTGCTGCAAAAGCGGCATCTTTGTCACTTACTTTTTCGTAAATATCAATAACATCAAAATTAGTTGCTGTAGGAATTAAATTTTTACCTAAACCTTCTATTTTATAGGGTGCTACTTCATTTAAATCTAATTGACCAGTTTCATGGTATTTTTTTAATACAGAACCTATTGCATCTACACCTAATACTTTAATATTGGGGTTCTGCTCTTTTAGGTATTTTCCTGTACCAGAAATTGTACCTCCAGTACCACTTGCTACAATTAAATGGGTAATTTTACCTTGAGTTTGCTCCCAAATTTCTGGACCAGTAGTTCTGTAATGCGCATCAATATTTAATTCGTTAAAATACTGATTTATATAAACAGAATTTGATGTTTTTTTATGAATACTTTTAGCAACTTCGTAATAAGACCTTGGATCTGCTGCTGGAACATTTGCAGGGCAAACATGCACCTCTGCTCCCATTGTTTTTAGCAAATCGATTTTATCTTGAGATGATTTATCTGATACTGCTAAAATACATTTATAGCCTTTTACTAAACCAATCATTGCCAAACTATATCCAGTATTACCTGAAGTAGTTTCTACAATGGTTGCTCCCTTTTTTAGTATTCCCTTTTTTTCTGCATTTTCTACGATGTGAAGCGCTATTCTGTCTTTTTGGGACAATCCAGGATTAAAGGCCTCTAACTTAGCATAATAACTACCTTTTAGTTTTTTAGTTGTTCTTTGGAGTTTTACCATAGGTGTTTCTCCTACTAAATCTAATATAGTATTGCTAATTCCTTGATTTCTAATCATTTTAACATTTTAAAAAGTAAAACATTTTTAAAGTTTATAAGAATAACAAATCTATTAGTAATTGCAGATTGTTACTTTTCGGGTGTAAAATGTTTAATTTTTAATAAGGCACAAAAATACACAACCTTATTGAATAATAAAATTGATTTTAAACCTTAATTTCTTAGATTTCTAATTTATTTTCTAAAGCTAAAAAGAAAGTATAATCTTTTGCGGTTTCTTTTAAGGCTTCGAATCTTCCTGATGCTCCTCCATGACCTGCTTCCATATTGGTATGCAGCATTAAAATATTGTTATCTGTTTTTAAATCTCTTAATTTTGCAATCCATTTTGCTGGCTCCCAATATTGCACTTGAGAATCGTGGAAACCTGTGGTAATTAACATATTTGGGTAATCTTTGGCTTCTACTTGATCGTAAGGAGAATACGATTTTATATAATCGTAATATTCCTTTTCATTTGGGTTTCCCCATTCATCATACTCACCTGTTGTTAAAGGTATAGAATCATCTAACATGGTAGAAATTACATCAACAAAAGGTACAGCTGCAATAATTCCATTATACAATTCAGGGTTCATGTTTACAATTGCACCCATTAATAACCCTCCTGCAGAGCCACCCATTGCATACAAATGCTGGGCTGATGTGTATTTTTGGTCGATTAAAAACTTAGAACAATCTATAAAATCGTAAAAAGTATTTTTCTTGTTTAACATTTTACCATCTTCGTACCAAGAACGTCCAAGATATTCACTACCTCTTATGTGTGCTAATGCATACACAAAACCTCTATCTAATAAACTTAAACGTGTTGTAGAAAAACTATCAGGAATAGTATAACCATAAGAACCATAAGCATATTGTAAAAGTGGTGTATTTTCATTTAGCTTGGTGTCTTTATGATAAACTAATGAAATGGCTACTTTTTTTCCATCTCTGGCTGTTGCCCAAACTCTTTTACTTTTGTAATTTTCTTTTTTAAATTTTCCGCCTAAAACTTCTTGTTCTTTCTTAACATCTTTGGTTTTATCTGCCATATTAAAATCGATTACAGAACTTGGAGTTGTAAACGAATTATAAGAATAACGGATTATATCTGTATCGAATTCTGGATTGCCATACACATTTGCAGAATAGGTTTCTTCATCAAAAGGCAAATAATAGTCTTCTTTTTCGTCCCAACGTTTTATTCTAATTTTATTTAAACCATTGGTACGTTCTTCAAGAACCAAATAATCTTTAAAAATTGAAAAATCTTCTAGTAAAGTATCTTCTCTATGAGGAATTACATCTACCCAATTTTCTTTTGATGTTTTAGCAACCGAAGTTTTCATCAACTTAAAATTAGTAGCATTGTCTTTATTGGTTAACAAATAAAAATGATCTTTGTAATGCGCTACATTATATTCTAAATCTTTTTCTCTTTCTTGTAGCATCGTAAATTCTCCTGTAGGATTGTCTGCATCTAAATATTGAGCTTCTGTAGAAAGTGTACTGTAAGAACCAATAATAATGTATTTTTCTGATTTAGATTTGGTAACATAAGTACCAAAAGTTTCGTCTTTTTCATGATAAACCTCTACATCTTCTGATGTTGGTGTACCTAAAACATGTCTAAAAATTTTTTCACTTCTTAATGTTACAGGATTCTTTTTGGTGTAAAAAAATGTTTTATTATCATTTGCCCAAACAGAACCGCCTGTTGTATTATCTATAATATCTTTATAAATCTCGCCTGTTTCTAGGTTTTTAATTCTTAAAAAATATTGTCTTCTACTTACAGTATCCGTTGCAAAAACAGCCAATTTATTATCCGAAGAAATATTTAAACCTCCTAATTGATAATAATCGAAACCTTTTGCAAATTCATTTACGTTAAAAATAATTTCTTCTTTGGCATTTAAATTGCCTTTTTTTCTTGAATAAATTGGGTATTGACTCCCAATTTCAAAACGTGTAATGTAATAATAACCGTTCTTTTTATAAGGCACAGAAGAATCGTCTTCTTTAATTCTGCCTTTCATCTCTTCAAATAATTTTTCTTGAAAAGATTTCGAATACTCTGTTATTTTATCATAATAGGTATTCTCTGCTTCTAAATAATCGATAACTTTTTGAGTTTGTTCATCTTTTACCTCTGATAATTTTTGATCATCAGACAAACGCATCCAAAAATAATTATCAATTCTTACATCATCATGTTTTTTTAATTCTTTGGGTTGTTTTTCTGCAATTGGTGGTTTTGCATCTGAACTTTTCATCATTTTATCACATTTTAAAAGCGAAAGCAAAAGTAAGACTTAATATTAAAGTGAAAACAATTATTTTTCTGCTTTTTGATTGATACAAATCCTATTGAATTTGTAAATTTGTGTGCACTAATTGAAAAAAGAAAAATTATGTTTGGAGACTTATCAGGAATGATGGATAAACTAAAAAAAGCTCAAGAAGAAGTAGAAAAAACCAAAGTTAGGTTAGATTCTGTTTTAATTGATGAAACTTCTGCAGATGGTAAAATTAAAGTTACATTAACAGCAAATAGAAACATTAAATCTATTGCCATTGATGATTCTTTACTGTCGGATGCAGAAGAATTAGAAGATTATTTAATTATCACTTTAAATAAAGCCATAGAAAAAGCTTCTAAAATTAATGAAACAGAAATGGCTGTAGCTGCAAAAAGCGGAATGCCAAACATACCTGGAATGAACATGTTTAAATAAAAATGCACTTACATTTAGAAGATTATATGTTACCCTGTTTAAGCAAAACCTTTTTTGGTTTAGAATGCTTGGGCTGTGGTTTTCAGAGATCTTTTTTATTATTACTAAATGGTAATTTTATTGATGCTTTTAAGATGTATCCTGCAGTTTATACTCTTTTGGGTACATTTTTATTCATTTTAGTAAATTTTAAACTCCAGTTTAAACATTCAAAAAAAATAATTAGTAGATTAGCTTACCTTAATTTATCAATTATGATAATTAATTATCTAATAAAAATCAATTTTTAAAACCAAATGAAAAAATTAAACACCACCTTAATCTATGTATTATCTTCTATAAGTCTTTTATGCTGTTGTTTTGCAGGGTTAGGAGTGCTATTAGCTTTACCCTCTTTTTTAATTGCCAATAAAAAATTAAAAGAAGCCACTGAATACCCAGATGAATATGATGCAGAAGAAGTAAAAGCAATGACAACTGCAAAAACTTTTGCATTAGTTGCTTTATGTATTAACGGACTTTATTTTGTATACAGCATCTATAGTATTGCAACTACAGATTGGGATGTTTTTATGGAAGAGTTTAATAAACGAATGGAAGAATACCAGTAAAATTAAGTTTTTACCAAATTATATAATATCCAAATATTTTCTTTAAGAAAGTATTTGGATATTTTTTTTACTATTATTTGAGCTACATTTAACATCATATCAACAAAAATGATTTTATAATTCGATTAACTTTGTACTAGGATTAAAAATACAATTTATAATGGAGAATAAGAAAAAGCCTTTAGGAAAAAAAATATTAAAATGGAGTTTAATAACTTTATTCGTTCTAGTAATTGGGCTTTTTTCTGTTCCGTTTTTATTTAAAGATAAAATTGTACAAATGGTTTCTAACACCATTAACAATAACATAAATGCAACTGTAACTTTTAAAGAAACCGATTTAAGTTTGTTTAGAAATTTTCCGTTAGCAAGCATTAATGTAAATGATATTGTAGTTGCAAATAAAGCCGAATTTAAAGGAGATACTTTGTTTAAAGCAGAAAGTTTAGATTTTAGTATGAAAATTACTGAACTCTTTAAAAAAGCAGATGAAACTATAGAACTAAATAGTATTGCAACCAAAAACGGACAAGTAAACATCATTTTTAATGAGCAAAATATAGGTAATTATAATATTGCTATAAAAACAGAAGAAACAGCTACAACAGCTAGTAACGATTCTTTTTCTTTTGATATTCAAGAATATGAACTCGAAAATATGGAGTTTAATTATATTGACAGAAGTTCTGATTTAAAGCTACAATTAAAAAACATCAACCATCAAGGAAATGGAAATTTTGCTGAAGATGTTTTAGATTTAAACACCAAAACAGAGGCAATTCTTTCTTTAGATATGGCAAAAACAAATTATTTACACGATGTTGCCATTTCTTTAGATGCTGTTTTAGGAATCGATTTAAAAAACAGCAAATACACGTTTAAAGAAAATACAGGTTATATAAATCAATTGCCATTAAATTTTGATGGTTTTATTCAATTAATTGATGAAAATCAGCTATATGACATCAATTTTAAAACGCCAACATCAGAATTTAAAAACCTATTAGCACTTTTACCAAAACAATATTCAGGTAATTTAAGTACCATAAAAACAGAAGGTAATTTCGATTTAAATGGAACTGTAAAAGGTATTTTGTCAGAGGATAAAATTCCTGCTTTTAATATTTCTTTTTCATCAAAAAATGCCATGTTTAAATATGACGATTTACCAAAAGCTGTAAAAAATATAAATATTGATGCAAAAATCATCAACAATAGTGGTGTTACAAAAGACACTTACGTAAACATAGATCAACTTACTTTTAAAATTGATGAAGATGTTTTTGCTACAAACGGAAATATTGCCAACTTAACTACAAACCCCAAAATAAATTTAAGTGCAAAAGGAAAAATTAATTTAGAAAACATTGGTAAAGTATATCCTGCACCAACAGATTTAGAATTGGCTGGAATTTTAAATGCTGATGTTTCTACAAGTTTCGATATGAATTCTGTAGAAAAAGGTTTGTATAAAAACATTAAAAATACAGGTACAATTAGTGTAAATAACTTTAAATATGATGGAGAAGATGTTGCAAACGCATTTTTAATCAATAAAACCGAAGTTAGTTTTAATACCAACACTATAAAATTAAATGAGTTTGATGCAAAAACTGGGAATTCTGATATTTCTGTAAAAGGAAATTTAGATAATTTCTACGGATTTCTTTTTAATAAAGAAGTTTTAAAAGGGAATTTCAATTTAAATTCTAACAACTTTAAAGTTGCAGATTTTTTAACTGGTGAAACTTCTACAGCAACTACAAACAATGAAAATGCACAACTTAAAATTCCAGCTTTTTTAGATTGCAAGTTTGTAGCAAATGCCAAAAATGTGGTGTATGATGATATTACTTTAAAAAACGTTTCAGGTACTATTTATGTAAAAGACGAAGCTGTAAATCTTCAGAATTTAAAAACGGATGTTTTTGGTGGTAAAATTGGTTTTGATGGTAAGGTTTCTACAAAAGGTAATACAGCTACTTTTGATGTTGATTTAAAACTAGATCAATTAAGTGTAGCTCAGTCTTTCTCTAATTTAGAAATGCTAAAATCTATTGCACCAATTGCAAATACAATTCAGGGTAATTTTAATTCTACAATTAAAGTTGCAGGTAATTTAAATGAAGATATGACTCCGAATTTAAAAACCATAACTGGTGATTTGTTTGGTAAATTATTAGACCCAAAATTAAATGCAAGTAACTCTAAAGTATTAAGTTTATTGAGTAGTAAAGTTTCTTTTTTAGATGCTGATAAATTAAATTTAGACGGAATAAATGCTTTTTTATCCTTCGAAAACGGAACCGTAAACGTAAAACCAATTCCATTAAAATATAAAGATATAGGCATAGAAATTTCTGGAAATCATAGTTTTGATCAATCTATAAATTACGATATTCTGTTTGATGTTCCTGTAAAATACTTAGGTTCTGAAGTTACTAGTTTGCTATCTAAATTAAATCCTAAAGATGCAGCAGAAGTAAAAAGTGTGCCTGTAAAAGCAAATTTAACTGGTAGTTTTACAAGTCCTAATTTTTCTACAAATATTAAGGATGCAACTTCTAATTTAATAAATGATTTGGTAGAAAAACAAAAACAAAGTTTACTAAATCAAGGAAAAGACAAATTAAATAACTTGTTAAATATTAACAAAAACGATAAAGATTCTACAGAAACAAAAGAAAACACTTCTGATAAAATTAAAGGAGTTTTAGGGAATCTATTTGGTAAAAAGAAAATAGATACTACAAAAAACAATCAACAGAAAAAGTAAATTACCAACAAATTTTCTTAGAGTGTAATCAATAAAACTATGAATAAAAATTAGAAGAAAATTCTTCTTTTGTATGATTTAGTTACTATGGATTTTAAAAAACACAATATCCGAAGAATATAAAAGTATATGTCTGGTGTTTTTTTTAAATGGATAAAAGTTTACAACAGCAACAACAAAGCTTTATATTAATTACAGTAAAGAACCAGCTACTAAAGAAAACCCAATTATAAGCACGTATAAAGAAATCATAATAATTGTTAATACTCCAATAAATTTATAGTGCGATTTTAAATTCTCGAAAGCATCAGCTAAAATATCGTCATTTTTATTTGCTAACGCTAATTTCATTTTTCTAGAAAATTTAAACAAATACAATACTGGCATAAAATATAATAAAGCCATTACTAAATAGGTAATCATTAGCCCTAAACTTATAGAAGCAACACCTTGTTGTTGTCCAATCATATCTAACATTGGTGCATAAACTGTACCTAATAAAACAGCTCCAATTACTAAAAAAGCGATTCCTATAAACCCAATAATAGAAAAGAAAAAGGTCC
This sequence comes from Polaribacter sp. M10, assembly GCF_054968445.1. NCBI lineage: Bacteria > Pseudomonadati > Bacteroidota > Flavobacteriia > Flavobacteriales > Flavobacteriaceae > Polaribacter > Polaribacter sp. M10. Next base: position 22,834 of record NZ_JBSSBG010000005.1, on the reverse strand, counting down.
ATTTAGAAATTTCTCTTAAAAAAGTTTTAGACTTAGAAGTTAAAACAAGTTGCTCTAATTGTGTTAAAGGACTATGCATAATAAATTATTTTTTTATCAAAAATAGAAAAAAGAAGCCACAAAATCACGAATATTTTTTTGCGATTTTGTGGCCAATTTGTACTTGTAATTTTTAAATTACAAAGCAATCTATTAATTAAACTCAGTAATTGTTTTTTTAATAATATCAATACAATCTCTTAATTGTGCTTCATTCATCACCAAAGGTGGTGCAAAACGAATAATATTACCATGTGTTGGTTTTGCTAGCAAACCATTGTCTCTTAATTTTATGCAAATATCCCAAGCTGTAGAACTATCTTCAGAATCGTTTATTAAAATTGCATTTAATAAACCTTTACCTCTAACAGATTCAACTAAATGATTGTTTTTACAGAATTCTGTTAATTCAGCTCTAAATATTTCGCCTAATTTATCAGCATTTTCGGCTAATTTTTCATCAGCAACAACTTTTAAGGCAGCAATTGCAACAGCTGCAGCAATAGGATTACCACCAAATGTAGAACCATGATTACCAGGTTTTATTACATTCATGATATTGTCATTTGCCAAAACAGCAGAAACAGGATAAGCACCACCACTTAACGCTTTACCTAAAATTAAAACATCTGGTTTCACTTCTGGAGTTCCTGAACAATTTTTATTTTCGCAAGAACAATTACCACAAGTAGCTAATAAACGACCTGTTCTGGCAATTCCTGTTTGTACTTCATCTGCGATAAACAAAACATTATGATCTTCGCATAATTTTTTTGCCGCTTTTAAATAACCTTCAGAAGGCACATAAACACCAGCTTCTCCTTGAATTGGCTCAACCAAAAAAGCGGCAACATTTGGGTTGTTTTCTAAGGCTTCTTGTAACTCTTGTAAATTATCGTATTCAATTTTTATAAATCCTTTTGTGTAAGGACCAAAATTTTTCTTGGCAACAGGATCATTAGAAAATGATATAATTGTGGTGGTTCTTCCATGAAAATTATTTTCGCAAACAATAATTTCTGCTTTATTTTCATCAATTCCTTTTACTTCGTATGCCCATTTTCTGGCTAACTTTAAAGCAGTTTCTACTGCTTCTGCGCCAGTATTCATAGGTAATAATTTGTCGAAACCGAATAAATCTGTGGCAAATTTCTCGTATTTCCCTAACATATCATTGTAAAAAGCACGAGAAGTTAAGGTTAATGTTTTTGCTTGATTCACCATAGCATCTACAATTTTAGGGTGACAATGCCCCTGATTTACAGCTGAATAAGCTGATAAAAAATCGTAATACTTTTTACCTTCTGCATCCCAAACAAATACTCCTTCTCCCCTACTTAATACTACAGGAAGTGGATGATAGTTGTGGGCACCATACTTGTTTTCTAATTCAATCGCTTGTTGCGAAGTTAATTTGTCTAAAACAGTCATTTTAAAATAGTTTATGTTTTAGTTTGCACTAAAACTATATTTAAAAACAGTTTTTAAGTTTTTAAATAAATTAATAAATAATTAAACTCGATTAACGAGTAAATAACCATTCCTGTTCTACCTTTATCCTTTCAGTGAGTACTGAAAATTCAGCGTGGGAAAGAAATCATCCCCGAAGTTTTACAAAAATACTATTTTTTTCAACTTTATTTAATTTTTCATAAGAAATAAAAAATTTATAAAATTATTATCATTTTATGTGACGTATAATTTATAATGTGTCTTAAATTTACATCCTGCAAAAAAATAAAATTTGAAATTCACTAATTAAACACAATTATGAAAAAAAACTTAATATTTTTATTATTCTTAGCTACAGTGATTAGTTGTAAATCAACTTCTGTTGTTAATACTAAAGTTGATAATAAAACTGAACGCATCTTAAAAGGAAACTGGACAATTACCTCTGTAAATTATCCTGGTTCTGAATATATTAAAGTAGAATCGTTTTACTTGGCAGATTCTAAATGTTTTATAAACAGTAACTGGAACTTTATTTCGAATAATAATAAAGGAGAAATGGCTTTAAATAATGCAAATAATTCTTGTAAAGATTACAGTTCACCTATTACTTGGTACTTAAACAAAGAAGGTAAATTTGTGCTAAAGTTTTTAAATGGTTACAAAGCCAAAGAAGTAAATAATGGTTTTGTTTTAACCATTACTAATGTAACAGAAACAAGTTTCGATTTAGTTGATACAATTAATGTTGCAGGAAGTACTAAAAATATCACTTATTCTTTTCAAAAAAATTAAAAACCAAATACAATGAAAAAATCAATTATATATAGTTTAGTCGTTTTAGTTATCATGTCTAGTACATTAACATCTTGCGAAGCAACAAAAAACGCAAACAATACTCAAAAAGGAGCTGGAATTGGAGCTGCAGCAGGTGCTATTTTAGGTGCCGTAATTGGCAATAATGTGGGTAACAAAAAGAACTCAGAATTGGGTGCAGTTTTAGGTGGTGTTATTGGTGGAGTTGCTGGTGGTGTTATTGGAAATAAAATGGACAAACAAGCACGAGAAATTCAAGAAGCAATACCAGGCGCAGAAGTTGAAAGAGTTGGAGAAGGTATTATGTTAACTTTAGGCGAAAACGCTGTTCGTTTTGACACCAATAAATCTACATTAACACCAACTGCAAAAGCTAATTTAGATAAATTAATCCCTGTTTTAAACAATTACGAAAACACAAATATTGTAATTTACGGGTACACAGATAGTACAGGTAAAGTAGAATACAACCAAGTATTATCAGAAAAAAGAGCAAATTCAGTAAGAGATTATTTAGCTGCAAATGGTGTAGATAATTCTCGTTTTAAAACCAAAGGTTTAGGTATTAACGATCCTATTGCAACTAACGAAACTGCAGAAGGTAGAAGCAAAAACAGACGTGTAGAATTTGCCATTGTTGCCAATGAAGAAATGATTAAAGAAGCACAACAAGAAGCAAAACAATAACCGTTTTAATTTTTAATATTAAAGACTACTCATTTTGGGTAGTCTTTTTTGTTTAAAGAAATTATATTTTGTCTAATTTTGCATCCTTATAAACCAATGAAAATGCCACGTAGAGAACGAAACAAATTTGTAAAAAGAAATCAAATTTTAGAATTAAAGATTGAGGATTACGCTTTTGGCGGAAAAGGAATTGCAAGAATCCATTCTGATGAAGGCAGTTTTGTGGTTTTTGTTCCGAATACTTTACCTGGGCAGTTGGTAAAAGCTCAGATAAAAAAATCGAGTAAAAAATATGCTGAAGCTAAGTTAATTGATGTTTTAGCACCATCAGAAGATGAAATTGAAGTTCCTTTTCAAGATATCCCTGGGGCTCCTTACATTCAATTACCTATTGAATTACAACATCAATATAAAAAAGAAAGCACCTTATCTCTTTTTAAAAGAATTGGAAAAGTAGAAAATATTGAGGATTTGTTTGATGAGTTTATAACATCACCAAACGTATTTCATTACAGAAATAAAATGGAATATGGCTTTTCTGCAATTGGTTATGATAGAATTGCAAAAAGAGATAAAGACGAATTTACACTAGGTTTTAAAAGACGTGGTGTTTGGTGGATGGGAGATAATCTAGAAAAAGATTCTGGTTTATTTGATAAAGAATTTGAAGACCATTTAAAAACCATCAGAAAATATTGTTTCGATACTGGTTTAGCTCCTTGGCATGGACCAAAAAAGGAAGGTTTTTTTAGGTATTTTGTAGTTAGAAAATCGTTTAAAACTAATGAGTTATTATTCAATTTAGTAACTACTTCTTACGATTTACCAAAATTTAATTTAAATAAATTTGCTAGTTTTTTAGTGGATCTTTTTGGTGATAGAGTTGCTGGTTTATTACACACAATAAACGATGAAGTTGGAGATAGAACTCTTGCCACTTCTGGAAGTATTGAGTTAGTTTACGGAAAAGACAAAATTGTTGAAGAGCTTTTAGGTTTAAACTTTGAAATTAGCATGAAAAGTTTTTTTCAAACAAATCCTAAATCCGCAGAAAAACTATATTCTAAAGTAGTGGATTATGTTTTAGAAGATAAATCTAAAGTAGACAATACTGTTGTTATGGATTTATTTTGTGGTACAGGAACTATTGGGCAAATTGTAGCATCAAAAAGTGATAATGCAAAAATTGTTGGTGTAGATATTGTAGCATCTGCTATTGAAGATGCTAAAGAAAATGCAAAGAGAAATAACATTGAAGGTCTTAAATTTTATGCAGCAGATGTGGGTAAGTTTTTAACACATCACCCAGAATATAAAAACAAAATAAAAACAATAATTTTAGACCCTGCAAGAGCAGGAATTGTACCAAAAACATTACAAAAAATCATCAACCTAAATGCGGACAGAATGGTTTATGTTTCTTGTAACCCTGCAACCCAAGCAAGAGATACAGAATTGTTAAGAGAAGCTGGTTATAACATTAAAAAAATTAGTTTGGTAGATCAATTTCCACATACAAGTCATATTGAGACTGTGGTTTTGTTTGAGAAATGTTAAAACAGGGAATTATTTCTTAAGTTTTAGGCATATTTCTGAAAATGAAACTATTTTAGCAACAAATAAAACCTCCAACATGAAAAAATTAACAACCTCAGAAATTGAAAAAAGAATCGATAACCTAACTGATTGGGATTATTATGATAATGCTTTACATACAGATTTTGAATTCGATAATTTTAAAGATTGTATGTCTGCTATGAATAGAATTGCATTTGAATGCGAAGCCTTAAATCATCATCCAGAATGGACAAATGTTTATAATACTTTAGACATTTCTCTAACAACTCATGATGTTGGAGGCGTAACAGAATTAGATTTTAAGTTGGCAAAAGCCATTAATAGAATTGTAGAAGTAGAAGAATAATTTATGCGAAAAATATTTGGCTTTCTTTTTTTATCAATTATGATAATTTCTGCCTGTGAAAAGGACGATTTTTGTATACAAAATCCAGTAACACCCAAGTTAATTCTACGATTTTATGATGCCACAGATATAAGCAACACAAAAACCGCAGATGAACTTTATGTTTGGTCTGGTACAAAAGACAGTATTTTCGAAAATATATCTACAGATTCTTTGGTTATTCCTTTAAATACAACTACAAATCAAACCATTTACAATTTATCTAAAGGGAATGTGGTTGAACAATTTACCATTGATTATACACCAGCAAACGAATATGTTTCTCGTTCTTGTGGATATAGAATAATATTTAACAACGTTAGTTTTTCTTCAAACAATTCTTGGATTACAGAAATTACGCAAGTAGAAACAACAATAGACAACCAAAATGCAGCACATGTTCAAGTATTTCATTAATATTTTTTTGCTCTTAATTGTTGTTGATGCATTTTCTCAAGATCAAGAAAAAGAGCAAGCCACATCTAAAGATTCTATAGTATATAAATCGCCTTACGGAATTCGTATTGGTGTAGATATTAGCAAACCTATAAAAGCAGCTGTAGACGGTTTTTACAACAATGGTTTAGAAATTGTTGGTGATTATCGAATATCGAAAAGATTATTTATAGCAGCAGAACTTGGTTTTGAAGAAGAAAACAATGTAGAAGATTATACAAACTCCACAGCAAAAGGTAGCTATATTAGATTAGGTTTTAATTACAATGCCTATGAAAATTGGTTAGATATGAATAACGAAGTTTTTATGGGGTTTAGATACGGATTTAGTGTTTTTGACCAAACCTTAAACAGTTATACTCCCAATGTTGTAAATGGCGAAGACAATGGCTCTCCATACTTTCCTACAAGTACTATAACAGATGGTACAACAACCAACTTAAATGCACATTGGACCGAGTTTATGTTCGGTTTTAAAGTAGAAACCTTTACTAATTTTTACATGAGCGCAAGCTTTTCTTACAAAGTATTAATGAGTGCCAAAGAGCCTGAAAACTTTAAAACTTTATACGCTCCTGGTTTTAACCGAATTTTTGAAAGTGGAACAGGGTTCGGATTTAACTATACTTTATCTTACTTAATTCCGTTTTCAAAAAAATAATTATTATAAAATCATCATTTTTTTAACATTAAAAAATTGAATATTAAAAATAGCTCTCATATTTTTACGAATTAACGAAACCTTTTTTTTGTAACTTTAAACCCTGCTTTTAAAAAAGCTCATTAATAATGAATAAAATACCTAGCGTAAATCTGGCTGATTTTTTATCGGAAGATAAAAACAGGAAACAAAAATTTATCAATGAAATTGGACATGCCTATGAAAACATAGGTTTTGTGGCCTTAAAAGGACACTTTTTAGATGATAATTTAGTGGATAGTTTATATAAAGAAATTAAAAATTTTTTTGATTTACCTACAGAAATAAAAGAAAAATACGAGATTCCAGGAATTGGAGGACAAAGAGGATATGTCTCTTTTGGTAAAGAGTCTGCTAAAGGCAAAAAAGAAGGAGACTTAAAAGAATTTTGGCATTTTGGGCAATATGTAGAGGAAGGCTCAAAATATGCTAACGAATATCCAGAAAATGTAATGGTAGAAGAATTACCAAAATTTAACGAAGTTGGTAAAGAAACCTATAAAATGTTAGAAAAAACAGCTAAATACGTTTTACGTTCTTTGGCTTTACATTTAGGTTTAGATGAAGTTTATTTTGATGAATACATCAAAAACGGAAATAGTATTTTACGCCCTATACATTATCCGCCAATAGAAACAGAACCAAAAGGAGCAGAAAGAGCAGCTGCTCATGGAGATATAAACTTGATTACCTTATTAATGGGTGCTCAAGGAAAAGGATTACAAGTTCAAAACCATAATGGAGATTGGATTGATGCCATGGCTGAACCAGATGAATTAATGATAAATGTTGGAGATATGTTATCTAGACATAGCAATAACAAATTAAAATCTACAATTCATAGAGTTACCAATCCTCCAAAAGAAATGTGGGGTACATCTCGCTATTCTATTCCGTTCTTTATGCATCCAGTTTCTGACATGAAATTAAATGTTTTAGAAAATTGTATAGACGAAAATAACCCTAAAAAATTCGATGACATTACAGCTGGAGAGTTTTTAGATGAACGTTTAAAAGAGTTAGGATTAAAGAAATAATGGATTTAAAAGATCAGTTAAAAAATCTGTTTCCAGAGCATAAAGAAACACCAGAACCAGAAGTTAAAAAACCAAATATTTGGTTACAAAACGACCCTATAATATGTAAATACGAAAAGCGTAAAGGCAAACCCATTACAATATTAGAGGGATACACTGGTGCTACATCAGATTTTAAAATTTTAGCAAAAGAAATTAAAACAAAACTTTCTGTTGGAGGTAGTTTTAAGGATGAAAAAATCATTATTCAAGGTGATTATAGAAATAAAATAATGGAAATGCTAAAAGAAAAAGGATTTAAAGTAAAACGCGTTGGCGGATAAATTTGTAACAAAACAACTAACTAAACTATATAAAAACGTTTTTTTTCAATTATGGGGGGCTCAATATTACACATTACAAATGGTGATAGTACAACGAACTATCTTAAAAAATTAAATTATAAAGGAGAATTTATTACTTGGAGAGAGATGTTGTGCGAAGGAAAAACCACCATAGATGTGGGGAGTGAATCTTTCTGGAAAAACCGATTCGATTTTTTTAAATCTTCTTACAAAGTAAGCAAACAAAAATTTATAGATTATACTATAAAAGAATACAGAAATCTTTGTAACGAAAAAACACAAAACGAAATTGTTTTGTGGTTTGAGCACGATTTGTTTTGTCAAATTAATATGATTGCTGTAATCAGTTGGTTAAAACGTTATAGAAAAGGACACAATATTTCTTTGGTTTGTAGTGGTAAAGTAGGCAATTCTAAAAGAATGTTTGGTTTGCCAGAATTAAGCGAAAAGCAAATTCATAGCCATTTTAAAAATAGAATGGAACTTACTCAAGATGATATAGAATATGCAGATTACATCTGGCAATTGTATTGTTCAGATTCTCCTTTGCGTTTAGAAACTATTTACAAGTTCAACCCAATGTCTCCTTTTCAATATTTAGCTTCTGCTATAGAGGCGCATTTACAACGTTTTCCATCCATTGAAAATGGATTAAACAAAGTAGAAAACACAATTATTAAAACTGCTTTTAACCAAAATGCATCCTCAAAAAAAGAATTAATTGGGCAACTTTTAAGTAAAGAAGAAGTCTATGGTTTTGGTGATTTACAATACGAAAATAAAATTAACGAATTAAGAAAACTTTTCCATTCTTTTAATCCTGTGCGTTTAAGCAATACAGGAAAAGAAGTTTTAGAAAATCAAATTAATTATTATGGCCAATTAAGAAATGATATTTCTTATCTTGGTGGTTCTAAAAAATACAGTTTTTTATTTAATAATAAAACTAATAAACTGTTACAAATTACATCTTAAATGCCTATTAAACCTTCTGAACTTATCTTAAATCCTGATGGTAGCATATATCATTTGAATTTAAGACCAGAACATATTGCAAAAAATATCATCTTTGTTGGTGATCAAGATCGAGTAGATAAAGTTACAAAACACTTCGATGCTATAGATTTTACAACACAAAAAAGAGAATTTAAAACAACAACGGGTACATACAAAAACAAAAAAATATCTGTAATTTCTACAGGTATTGGTCCAGATAATATAGACATTGTTTTAAATGAATTAGATGCTTTGGTTAATATCGATTTAATCACAAGGCAGCCTAAAGAAGAGTTAACCTCTTTAAATATTGTTAGGGTAGGAACTTCTGGTTCTTTACAAGCAGATATTCCTGTAGATTCTTTTGTAATCAGTTCTCACGGATTAGATTTAAACGGATTGTTGCATTCCTATCAAATAAGTACAATTTCTAATCCAGAATTAGAAAATGCTTTTGTAACACAAACCAATTGGAGTGCCAAAAAAGCAGCCCCAATTGTTATAGCAAACAGTAAAACTTTAGAAAACAAATTAACTTCTGATAAAACGTTTACTGGTATTACTGCAACTGCTGGTGGTTTTTATGGTCCTCAAGGTAGAATCTTAAGATTGGCTTTACAAGACAATGATTTAAACCATAAAATTGATAGTTTTAATTTTAATGGCAACAGAATTACAAACCTAGAAATGGAAACTTCTGCTATCTATGGTTTATCTAAATTACTTGGGCATAAAGCATTATCTATGAATGCAATTATTGCAAATAGAGCCAATGGTACTTTTAGTAAAAACCCTAAAAAAGTTGTTGCAGATTTAATAGAATACACATTAGATAAATTAGTTGATTAAATGACTGACTTAAAAGTTGGTGGAGTTCCTGAGCATTTTAATTATCCTTGGTACATAACACTTAAAAACAAAGAATACAATAAGCACAATATAAATTTGCGTTGGCAAGATTTTTATGGTGGCACAGGTCAAATGTGCAAAGCCTTAAGAGATGGTTCTGTAGATATTGCTATAGTTTTAACAGAAGGTATTATTAAAGATATTTCAGATGGTAATCCTTCTAAAATTGTACAAACATTTGTAAAAACTCCTTTAATTTGGGGTATTCATGTTGGGGCTAATTCATCATTTAAAAAAATAGAAGATTTAGAACATGCAACTATTGCAATAAGTAGGTTTGGCTCTGGTTCTCATTTAATGGCAATTGTAAATGCATACAACCAAGGTTGGGACATTTCTAAACTTAAATTTAAAGTAATTAAAAATTTAGATGGTGGTATTGAAGCTCTTACAAATGGAGAAGCCGATTATTTTATGTGGGAACATTTTACCACAAAACCTTTTGTAGATAATGGTACTTTTAGAAGAATAGACAACTGCCCTACTCCTTGGCCTTGTTTTGTAATTGCTGTAAGAAACGAAGTTTTAGAAAATAATTTTAATGAAGTTAAAAAGGTATTAGACATCATAAATAACGAAACCAAAGACTTTAAAAAAATTAAAAATATAGATAAAACCCTGTCTATTAGATATGAGCAACAATTAGAAGACATCCAAAGTTGGTTAAAAATAACAGAATGGAATGCTGGTAAACCAATAACAAAAAACTTAATTACCCGTATTCAAAATAAAATGGTAAAGTTTAACGTTATTGATAAGAAGAAAAATTCAGGAGATTTCATAAAAAATATGTACATTTAGAATCGAAAATAGAAAAGAAATGAAAAAAGCAGTATTTATTGTAATTTGTATTTTAGGAATTATTTGTTTTTCTTCTTGCAGAAGCACTTCTAGCTCTTGTGGTTTAGCAGACAATATTATAAGTAACCAAACAACATTACAGCAAGTAGATTTAACTTAAATAAACTTGTTTCTTAATTTCAAATTCAATAAATCCACTTTAAAAGTGGATTTATTTATTTAATACCAATTCGTAAATAACTAGTAATTAATAATTTATTAACTTTTACCAAACCTTATCATAAGGTTAAAATTACTTTTTATTCATTTTAATTTTACCCTAAAAATACATTGCACTTTTATATTTGTTTAAACCAAGAGCAAATAAATTCTATGTATATTAAATATCAAGCTAAAAACTTGTTATCTCTTCTAAAAATAGTTGGCCAAGCTTCTGTAACGATCTTCTTAAAATGAAAAAAACTAAAAAACGTAAAGTAGAATTAGTTGTAATTTCTGATATCCATTTAGGAACCTATGGTTGCCGAGCAAAAGAAGTTTTAAACTACTTAAAAACCATTCAGCCAAAAACACTTATTCTTAATGGAGATATTATTGATATTTGGCAATTTAAAAAACGGTTTTTCCCTAAATCGCACATGAATGTTATCAAACACATAACATCATTATTATCTAAAGAAACGCAAGTATTTTACATTACTGGTAATCATGATGAAATGCTTAGAAAATTTAGAGGTTTTCAACTTGGGAATTTCAAAATTTTAAATAAATTAATTTTAAATCTCGATGGCAAAAAAGCCTGGATTTTTCATGGTGATGTTTTTGATGTAACTATGAAACACTCTAAATGGTTGGCAAAATTAGGTGGTAAAGGTTACGATTTACTTATTGTTATCAATACTTTTATCAATTGGGTAAGCAAACTTTTAGGTTATGGAAAATTATCACTCTCAAAAAAAATAAAAAACAGTGTAAAAAGTGCTGTAAAATTTATCAATGATTTTGAGAAAACTGCTTCAGATATTGCCATAGACAATGCTTACGATTATGTGGTTTGTGGTCATATTCATCAACCAGAAATAAGAAAAATAAAAAACCATAAAGGCGAAACTGTCTATTTAAATTCTGGTGATTGGATCGAAAACCTAACTGCTTTAGAATACAACAATAAAACATGGAGTTTGTACGAATATGCTACAGATTCTATTGCCCTAGGTTTTGAGATTACCGAAACAAAAAAAGATAAGAAAAAAAATAAAGAAAAAGAAAACGACATACTTTTTAATGAGTTGTTAAAAGAATTCGATATTAGAAAAACATAAATTATTTCAATGAAAATACTATATGCAATACAGGGTACAGGAAATGGGCATATAACTAGAGCCAAAGAAATTATACCTATTCTACAAGAAAAAGGAGATTTAGATATTTTAATTAGTGGTAACGAAAATGCACTAGAATTAGGTCATCCTATTAAATACAAATTGCACGGATTAAATTATACTTTTGGCAAAAAAGGCGGAATCGATTTTTGGGCGAGCTATAAAAAAATGAAGCTTTCTAGATTTTTAAATGAAATTAAAAATCTACCTATAAAACAATACGATTTGGTTTTAAATGATTTTGAGCCAGTTTCTGCTTGGGCTGCAAAAATGAATAATGTTAACATAGTTTCTTTAAGTCATCAAAATGCGGTTTCAGACAAAGCTGCTCCAAAATACAGCAAACACTTTGTAGAAAAACTGATTTTAAAACACTATGCCCCAGCAAGAGTTAAATTTGGTTTTCATTTTAAAACCTATAGTCCTGCTACATTTACCCCAATTATCAGAAAAAAAATTCGTCATAAAAAAACAACAGACAAAGGGCACTTTACAGTATACTTGCCTTCTTATAATCACGATAAAATTGCTAAAATTTTATCTCAAATACCTATTGTAAAATGGCACATTTTTTCTAAAGAAACTACCAGTTTAATTTTTAGAAAAAACATTACGATTTATCCAATTAACGAGTTCGATTTTATAAAAAGTATGGCTTCTTCTAGTGGCGTGCTTTGTGGTGCTGGTTTCGAAACTCCTTCTGAAGCATTATTTTTAAGAAAAAAATTAATGGTAATTCCGATGAAAAATCAGTACGAACAAAAATGTAATGCACTAGCTTTAAAAGAAATGGGAGTACCTGTTTTAAAAAAATTGAGCAAAAAAAGGATTACAAAAATTGCAAAATGGATTCATTCTGATACTATTATCAACGTAGATTATGAAGACACAACAGAAGATCTTTTAGAAGCTATTTTATTGCCTTATTACAATCAGACAATTTTACCTACCATAATATTTTAGTTTTTTCTAGCTTTTCTAAAATCTGATTCGTTTTAGAAAAATGCTGATTACCAAACCAATATCCTCTATTAGCACTTAATGGAGATGGATGACCTGAGGTTAAAATTTGATGTTTTTTGGTGTCTATCAGTTTTATTTTTTTCTTGGCATAGCCGCCCCAAAGTAAAAAAATGACGTTTTCTTTTTGATCAGAAATTTGTTGAATAACAGCATCTGTAAAAGTTTCCCATCCTTTTTTTTGATGACTGCCAGCTTTGTGCGCTCTAACAGTAAGTGTTGCATTTAATAACAAAATTCCTTGTTTTGCCCATTTTTCTAAATTACCACTTTGTGGATATTCTTCACTTAAATCCGAAGAAATTTCTTTAAAAATATTAACTAAAGAAGGTGGATGTTTTACATTGTCTTGCACAGAAAAACACAATCCATTGGCTTGATTTGGCCCATGATATGGATCTTGACCAATAATAACCACTTTTAAATTCTGAAAATCGCAATAATTAAAAGCAGCAAAAATGTCGTTTGCTTTTGGATAACAAGTATAATTTTTATACTCAGATTTTACAAAATCTGTTAATTCTTTAAAGTAAGGCTTTTCAAATTCTACTTGTAAGATATTTTTCCAAGAATCAGCTATTTTTACTTCCATAGTTCCTATTTTTGCTGTTATTATTAGTGATAAGCGCATTTAAAAAAGAATTCAAAAATACAATATTGAGAACTAACATTTCAGAGAAAACACTCCAAGATTTAGAATTTTCTACGGTTTTATTACACGTATCAGAATTTTGTATTTCTAGTTTAGGTAAAGAAAAAATCTTTGAAACTAAACCGATTCAAAATCGAAAAGAATTATTTAAAGAACTGCATTTGGTAGACGAATATTTATCTTCTTTCGAAAGCGAAAATAGAGTTCCTAATCATGGTTTTGACAATATTATAGAAAGTGTAAAACGATTGGCCATAGAAAATAGTTTTATAGAAACAGACGCTTTTTTAAAGATAGCTACAACATCACTAACTGTAAATGAACTGATTAAGTTTTTTAAGAAATTCCAGATTCAGTTTCCAACTTTCTATGCTTTATCACAAGAAATAGAATTCACCACTTTTATAGATGATGAAATAAAGAAAATTATTGATATTTCTGGTGAAGTAAAAAATAATGCATCACCTGTATTAAAACAAATTCGTAGAGACATTAACAATGTTCGTGGTAAAATTGGAGCTAGTTTTACATCTGCATTAACCAAATCTATTGCTGCTGGTTATTTAGATGATATTAAAGAAACCATTGTAGACAATCAAAGAGTTTTAGCAGTTTCTGCAATGCACAGAAGAAAAGTTGCTGGTAGTTTATTAGGATCTTCTAAATCTGGTAGCATCGTTTATATTGCACCACAAGCAACATTGGCGTACAGCAGAGAATATCAAAACTTAGTGTACGAAGAAAAACAAGAAATTGTAAAAATATTACGTGCTTTAGCTACAACAATTCGTCCTTTTGTTTCGTTGTTAAATGAATATATTCAATTTTTAATTCATACAGATGCCATTGGTGCCAAAGCCAAATATGCATTAGAAATGAATGCTATTCTTCCAAAAATATCGAACAATAAAAAAATATTTTTTAAGAATGCATATCATCCTGTTTTATGGAAAAAAAATAAAGAACAAAATCTTAAAACAGTTGCGCAGACTATAAAATTAGACGAAAAGCAACAAATTATTGTTATTTCAGGACCAAATGCTGGTGGAAAAAGTATTACGCTTAAAACCATTGGGTTATTGCAAATAATGGTGCAAAGTGGAATTTTAATTCCTGTGGATGAACGCAGTGAAACCTATATTTTTGATACAGTTTTAACAGATATTGGAGACAATCAATCTATTGAAAACCAGTTAAGTACTTATAGTTATCGTCTTAAAAACATGCGTTATTTTTTACGAAAATGTAATGCCAATACTTTGTTTTTAATCGATGAATTTGGTACAGGTTCAGACCCAGAATTAGGTGGTGCTTTAGCCGAAATTTTCTTAGAAGAATTTTATCATAAAAAAGCATTCGGAATTATAACAACTCACTATTCAAATTTAAAAGTTTTAGCCAACGAATTAGAGAATGTTACCAATGCCAATATGCAGTTTGATGAACGTACTTTAGAGCCTTTATACAAATTATTTATAGGCCAAGCAGGTAGTTCTTTTACTTTTGAAGTTGCTCAGAAAAACGGAATTCCTTTTAGTTTAATCAACAAAGCAAAAAAGAGAGTAGAAACCGAAAAAGTACGTTTAGATAAAACCATTTCTAAACTACAAAAAGAAAGAAATAGACTACAGAAAAATTCTGATAACTTAGAAAAACAAAAATCTAAAGGACAAGAACATTTAGACAGTTTACAAGAAAAAGAGCAAAAAATTCAAGATAAATTGGCGGGTTTTCAAGAATTATACGATCAAAACCAGAAAATGCTTTCTCTTGGTAGAAAAACAAATGAATTGCTTAACAAATACTTTCAGACCAATAACAAAAAAGAGCTCAATGCTAATTTTAACAAATGGGTTGCAGACGAAAAAGTAAAACATATTAAGAAAAACCCTATAAAACCCAAAACCAAAGCGCAAAAACAAAAAGCTAAAGTTGTTGCTAAACAAGTGCAAGAAACCATTAAAAAAGTAGAAAAAGAGGTTTTAGAAAAGGTTGTAGAAGTTAGAAAAGAAAAAAAGATTGAAGCCGCTAAAATAGCCAAAGAAAAATCTGAATATGTTTACCAAATTAATGACAGAGTTAGAATTATTGACTCTAATTCTGTAGGAACCATAGATAAAATAGACAAGAAGAGCGTAACCATCAATTATGGAATTTTTACTACCAAAACTTCTCTTGAAAAACTAGAATTGGTAGAAAAAGCAAAGAAATAAGGTTTTTCCTGTTTTTAGTTTCATTTATTAAAATTATATTGGTCATCTAACTAATTGTTAAAACTTTAGCTATGATAACTCAAGCAAATTTAAAACGCGAAACTAGATATGGAGTGCCTGCTGCAGATCAAATTTTATACAATCGTCATTATGTTTTAGGTTACTCCTATTATTTTAGACAAGCAAAATGGGCTTTAGAAATTATAGACAAAGACAGAACAGATATAGAACGAATAGATAATTTTAGACCCGATTACAGAATTCCAGAAATGTTTAGAGCAGATTTGGCAGATTATGTAAATTCAGGTTATAACAGAGGCCATTTAGTAGCTAGCGCAAATCAGTTTGAAACCCAAATTCAAAATAGCGAAACTTTTTTATTATCGAATATGACGCCTCAAGTACCTTCTTTTAATAAAGGAATTTGGAAACGTTTAGAAAATGCCGTTCGTGTTTTAGACAGTAATAAAAACATTTTAGAAACCTATGTTATTTCTGGCCCTCTTTTTTTGTTTGATACTGAGGTTAAAGTTATCGAATCTAAAAAAGAAACTGGTGTAACATTACCTATACCTCACTCCTATTTTAAATCAATACTAACTGAAAATCACAGAGGCACTTTACATATTTGGTCTTTTATTATACCAAACAAAGCAACAGATGAAGCTTTAGAAACCTTTCAGGTACCAACAAGTAAAATTGAAAAAATTTCAGGTTTATTTTTATGGGAAGGTTTATTAGGTACAAAAATTATGAGGGATAAAAACAAAATCAAAAAAATTTGGAAGTATAAATAGGTTTCTTATTGCAACAACTTACACGTTATATTATATCTATTTTTAGTAATTCTTAATATTTTAGTTAAAAATTGTTAAGAACCCGCAAAATATGTTAAGAGTTTATTAAAGTCATTTTTTTAGTGAAACGTTTTTAAAGATAGAGCGTCTTTTCTATGTATCGTTTAACTTAACACACTTAAAATGAAAAATTTAAAATCTATTATCGCCATTATTGCAATTAGTTTAGCAACCACTTTTTCTGCAACTGCTACAGAAACAGAAAAAGGTAAAGCAAAATCAAAAATCTCTAACAAATTAAGAACCGAAATTGTTTCTATGTTAGGTACTGAAATTCAAGTAGAATTAGAAGACACAACTTCTGCTGAAATCGCTTTTATGATTAACAACGACAATGAAGTAGTTATTGTTTCTGTAGACTCTAAAGTAGATGAGTTTAGTTCTTTTGTAAAAACAAAATTAAACTACAAAAAAGTAAAAGTAAAAGGAACAAAAAAAGGTGAGATTTACAGAATACCTGTAAAATTAAAAGCTTAAAGAATAAACAACTGGTTGGTTAGTTGGTGCCTAATATTAGTTTAAATACTAATTTAGGCATTTTTTTTATTCGTATAACTTCATTTCAGCATCGTAAAACTCACCAACTTTATCCATTAAATCTGCCAGTTCTGTGGCAATATCTTCTTCGTTTTCTCCAGTTAAATCTTCGAACCACTCTACTTCATCATCTTTTAGATTAATCATAAAACGTGGAAATTCTGTATGCAATACAAAAATATCTTCAGGAAATTGGCTATTATCTGCCAATAAAAATTTTGGTAAATCCATTTTATCAAATTATTTCTGCAAACTTACAAATATCTTTCATTAACTATATTTAAATGATGCATTTGATGTCCAGAAAAAAGAAATCCTAAAGCTCTAACAGACATTTTGTTACCAGAAGCTTCACCAATTTTTAACAACATATCATCAGAAAAACTTTCAAAAAGATGAATTGTACTGATTCTTAAAGCATCCATTTCGTCTAACAAATCATAATACTCTCTTTTATTTGCACCAGAATTATCAACAAAAAAATTCTCATCAAAACCAGGCAAAACAGTGTTATCTCCTCTTGCAAAACTTAAAGCTCTATAACAAAAAACACGTTCTGTGTCTATAACATGTTGCACCAATTCTTTTAACGTCCATTTGCCTTCTGCATAGGCAAAATCTCCTTTTTCTTTGGGTACATATCTCAAGGTATTTTCGAACTCTTTTTGAGTATCGTACAAATTATCGAGTAAAGATTTGCCATTTTTTCCTATAGGCAAAATGTATTGTTTGTAGTAAGGTGCATATTCATTTTCTGGAATCATATCATTAGATTTATGTATGTTTGTTCAGGCGAATTTAATCAATTTATAAAACTAATTTCGTGTAACATCACTTAAAATATAATGTTTTTTACTACTTTATCTTACCTTAAATTTCTATTAAAATCTACAAATCAACATGGAGTTCACTCTCCGTTTGTATTTTCTTTTGTTACTAAAGGATTGTATCAAAAAAAAACAAAAATAGTTTCTTTTGATGCTTATCCTCAACTCAAAGAATTATCAAAAAAACAAAAAAGAATACTATCTAAAATTCTAATTTATTTTAAGATTGCTACTATTGATTTTGATGTTGTTCAGTTCTCAAAAAAAAGGAATACTTATAAATTATTGTACATCAACAAAACAAAAGAATTAAAAAAAATAAACACCACTGGCTTTGATGCTAAACATATTATTTTGGTGGATCATCTTCATCAAACAAAAACCTCTTTAGAAGATTGGCACCAATTTATATCAAATACAGAAGGCATTGTAACTATTGATTTATTTTATTTCGGATTGATATTTTTTAGAACAGCACAAGCCAAAGAACATTTTAGAATACGAGTTTAACAAACTACTACAAGATAAACTTTGTAACTTAGCTACTTTAAATTTTGAAACGCATTCTAAATGAAAATATATACAAAAACGGGCGATTCTGGAACAACAGCACTTTTTGGTGGTTCTAGAGTAAAAAAATACAATTTACGCATAGAAAGTTACGGAACTGTAGATGAATTGAACTCTTATATTGGATTAATAAAAGACCAAGAAATAAGTGATACAATTAAAGAAATTTTGTTAAAAATTCAGAACGATTTGTTTACGCTTGGTGCTATGTTGGCTACACCTCCAGAAAAAGAAACTTTAAAATCGGGCAAAGAGCGTTTAAATATTCCTAAAGTTGATGAAAATTCGATACAGTTTTTAGAAAAGGAGATTGATAAAATGGATGCAACACTCCCACAAATGACCCATTTTATTTTACCTGGTGGTCATCAAGCAGTGTCATTCTGTCACGTTGCTAGGTGTGTTTGCAGACGAGCAGAACGCCTTTCTGTTGAGTTAAACGATCAAGAAATTATTAATAATGACATCTTAAAATACTTAAACAGACTTTCTGACTTTCTTTTTGTGTTGGCACGAAAGTTGTCTAAAGACTTATCAGTAGAGGAAATTAAATGGATTCCTACAAAACAATAACTAAGTTCTTTTTTTATCGATTATTGAAGTATTTTTAACTTTTATTACAAATACAAAATACTGACTAACAGCTAGTAATAAAAATTAACATTAACTTCATTGTATATTTCTTAAAAAAGACTTGCATAATTCCGTAAAAAAATTATTTTTGCACAAAATTAAACAGTAAGAAATGTATTGGACATTAGAATTAGCATCCTATTTAGCAGATGCACCTTGGCCAGCAACCAAAGACGAGTTAATAGATTACGCAATTAGAACTGGAGCTCCTTTAGAAGTTGTAGAAAACTTACAAGACATTGAAGATGAAGGTGATGCTTACGACTCTATCATAGAAATTTGGCCAGATTATCCCACAGAAGATGATTATCTTTGGAATGAGGATGAATACTAAATAAAACAAAATAATATAAAAAGTCTCTAAAGAGGCTTTTTTTTTGTTTTTAATCAAGAATATACTTTTCTGATTGATAAAATTAAAATTTAACTAAACAAACATAGTTATTCTAAATAACTAAAAAACATACAAATAAATGGGTATTTTAGATTCAGTAATTAAACTTTTTGTAGGAGACAAGCAGCAAAAAGATTTAAAAATTTTACAACCAATTGTAGAAAACGTAAAGAAGTTTGAAACTGCACTTTCTCAACTTTCTCACGATGAATTAAGAGCAAAAACACAAGCCTTTAAAGACAAAATTAAAGCAGCTACTGCAGCATTAGACGATAAAATTACTGCATTAGAACAAGAAGCTAAAGATGCAGATATAGACAGACAAGAAGATATTTATACAGAAATAGATGCTTTAAAAGACGAAGCATATACCATTTCTGAAGCTACTTTAGCTGAAATTATGCCAGAAGCTTTTGCAGTAATTAAAGAAACTGCAAAACGTTTTGTAGAAAACGAAGAAATAGAAGTTACAGCAACACCTTTTGATAGAGAATTGTCTGCAGAAAACGAACACATTTCTTTAGAAGGCGATAAAGCGTATTGGGCAAATTCTTGGGATGCAGCAGGTAAACCTGTTACTTGGGACATGATTCATTATGATGTACAATTAATTGGTGGTTCTGTTTTACACCAAGGTAAAATTGCAGAAATGATGACAGGAGAAGGTAAAACATTGGTTTCTACCTTACCTGTGTATTTGAATGCTTTAACTGGTAATGGAGTTCACGTTGTTACCGTAAATGATTATTTAGCAAAACGTGATAGAGCTTGGATGGCTCCTATTTTCGAGTTTCATGGTTTGTCTACAGATTGTATCGATTTTCATCAACCAAACTCAGATGCACGTAGAAAAGCCTACAATGCAGACATTACTTATGGTACAAATAACGAATTTGGTTTCGATTATTTACGTGATAATATGGCGAGTTCTAAAGACGATTTAGTACAAAGAGCACCCAATTATGCAATTATTGATGAAGTTGATTCTGTTTTAATTGATGATGCAAGAACACCTTTAATTATATCTGGTCCTGTTCCTCAAGGAGACAGACACGAGTTCAACGATTTAAAACCTTTAGTTGCTGATTTAGTTAGTTTGCAAAAAAAGCATTTGGTTGGAGTTTTAGCTGAAGCGAAAAAATTATTAGCAGAAGGTAACGAAAAAGAAGGAGGCTTTTTATTATTAAGAGTTTACAGAGGTTTACCTAAAAACAAAGCTTTAATCAAATTTTTATCGCAAGAAGGTATTAAGCAGATTTTACAAAAAACGGAAAATACATATATGGCAGACAACAACAAGTTGATGCCAGAAATAGATGAAGATTTATGGTTTGTTGTAGAAGAAAAAAATAATCAAATTGATTTAACTGATAAAGGAATTGCACATCTATCAGAAAAAACGAAC
This sequence comes from Polaribacter sp. M10, assembly GCF_054968445.1. Classification (NCBI taxonomy): domain Bacteria; kingdom Pseudomonadati; phylum Bacteroidota; class Flavobacteriia; order Flavobacteriales; family Flavobacteriaceae; genus Polaribacter; species Polaribacter sp. M10. The sequence continues at coordinate 2,144 of NZ_JBSSBG010000005.1, read as the reverse complement.
AACGATACCTTTTTTGTATTACCAGATATTGGCGTAAAAATTGGAGAAATTGATAATTCTGAGAAAAGCAAAGAAGAAAAAGCAGCTCAGAAAGAAGAATTATACAAAGAATTTAGCATAAAAAGCGAGCGAATCCATACTATGAATCAACTTTTAAAAGCATATACTGTTTTTGAAAAAGATGTGGAATATGTGGTAATGGATAATAAAGTAATGATTGTAGACGAGCAAACAGGTCGTATTATGGATGGTCGTCGTTATTCAGACGGATTACATCAAGCCATAGAAGCAAAAGAAAATTGTAAAATTGAAGATGCTACACAAACCTTTGCAACTGTAACTTTACAAAATTATTTTAGAATGTATCGTAAACTTTCTGGTATGACAGGAACTGCGATTACAGAAGCTGGTGAATTATGGGAAATCTATAAATTAGATGTTGTAGAAATTCCGACAAATAAACCAATTGCAAGAGAAGATAAAGAAGATTTAGTATACAAAACTGCTCGCGAAAAATACAATGCCGTTATTGAAGATGTTGTAAAATTAGTTGAACAAAAAAGACCAGTTTTAGTTGGTACAACTTCTGTAGAAATATCAGAATTATTGGGTAGAATGTTACAAATGCGTAAAATTCCTCATAATATTTTAAATGCAAAATTACACAAACGTGAAGCAGATGTTGTTGCAGAAGCTGGTAAACCTGGTGTAGTAACTATTGCAACAAACATGGCTGGTCGTGGAACAGATATTAAACTATCTAAAGAAGTAAAAGAAGCTGGTGGTTTAGCGATTATTGGTACAGAAAGACACGATTCTAGACGTGTAGACAGACAGTTAAGAGGTCGTGCAGGAAGACAAGGTGATGTTGGTTCTTCTCAATTTTACGTAGCTTTAGACGATAACTTAATGCGTTTGTTTGGTTCTGATAGAATTGCCAAAATGATGGATAGAATGGGCTTACAAGAAGGTGAAGTTATTCAACATTCTATGATTACCAAATCTATTGAAAGAGCTCAGAAAAAAGTTGAAGAAAACAACTTTGGTATTAGAAAACGTTTGTTAGAGTATGATGATATTATGAACTCTCAACGTGAGTTTGTTTACAAAAGAAGACGTAATGCTTTAGATGGTAAACGCTTACAAGTAGATATTGCAAATATGATTTATGATACTTGCGAATCGATCATCAACAGTAATAAAGCCGCCAAAGATTTTCAGAATTTTGAGTTTGAATTGATCAAATTTTCTTCGATGACTTCTCCTTTTTCTGAGGATGAGTTCAATAAAATATCTGAAAAAGAATTAACAGACAAATTGTACGATATTGTTACAGAACATTACAAAGCAAAAATTGAAAGAAATGCTGTTTTAGCACTACCTGTTATTAAAGATGTTTACGAAAATGAAGGAGATAGATATGAACGAATTGTAGTACCTTTTACTGACGGAATTAAATCTTTACAAGTAGTTACCAACTTAAAAGAAGCATACGAAAGTGAAGGGAAATCTTTAATAACTGACTTTGAAAAGAACATCACTTTAGCGATTATTGATGAAAACTGGAAAGAGCATTTACGTAAAATGGATGAGTTGAAACAATCTGTTCAAAATGCATCTTACGAACAAAAAGATCCTTTATTAATTTATAAATTCGAAGCTTTTGAATTGTTTAAATTAACTGTAGATCAAATTAATAAAGAAGTATTATCGTTCTTATTTAAAGGGGAATTACCTCAACAATCGAATCAAATTTCTGAAGCTCGTCAACAAAAAAGAGAGCAATTAAACACCAGCAAAGCTGATGTTCAAAACACTACTGAACAAGCCATTCAAAATTCGCGTCAGCAACAACAGGAACCAGTGGAAACTGTGGTTAGAGAACAACCAAAAATTGGTAGAAACGAAAGAGTTACTATTAAAAATGTAATGAGTGGTGAAGAAAAAGTGGTTAAGTACAAGCAAGCTATTCCTTTAATAGAAAAAGGAGAATTTGTTTTAGTAAATAAATAAATCGCTAATGCTTATCATTCCTGCCAATGCAGGATTGACAAAATTGATAAAAACGACACTTTCCCATCAAGTGTGTAAGTTAAAAATTACAGGATTAGATTTTTCATAGTTTAATCCTGTTTTCAAATATA